>RDXH01000222.1 GCA_004292745.1 Oscillatoriales cyanobacterium
CCCTTAAAAAGGGGGGGGAAAGAGTCTTTAAGTCCCCCTTGGGAAGGGGGATGCGAGGGGGATCTAAATCTTAAGGAGTAGTTTGAAAACACGCCCTAGCCCCCCCCCCAAGGGGGGAAGGGGGACGAAAGAGAAGATTCCGGTTCCCCCCTTCGATCGGGGGGCTAGGGGGGATCTGGCCTTAATAGTCTTGCCAGCAATCTGTGACTAGGTTTGAGCTTAAGTTGACACCAATGAATTCGCGGCTAAACCTACAAAGTCCCCCTGCGCCGACTAAAACACCGTCATTAATGTTTTATTGTTTAATGTTTAATTCACACCAATGCGAATTCTATTCACTATTGCTCACTTTTACAATCCCAGTGGCGACGGCAAACACGCTTCCCAAAGAAACGATCCGCAACCGCGACTCAATGCTTTAACCGCCGCCGTTGCATCCCTGCAAGCTTTGTATGGCAAATCTCAGTGCATGATTCACATTGGCGAATGTGCAACTATCCCAGCCAATCAAGATCAGAATCACGAAATTGACATTGTGATTTGCACAACCCAAGGCTATCATCTGTTGTCTCAATTGCCGGTGCAGCCAAAATCTTTTATGCACCATGCTACCAAATGCGAACCACTGCTGTTGGGGTTTGAGTGTCAGGCAGTTTTACGAGCTTGTCTTGACAAATATGATTATTTCTGTTACTTGGAAGATGACTTGATTTTACACGATCCGTGGTTTTTCAACAAATTAAACTGGTTTAGACATCACGGTGGCAATGGAAACTTGTTACAACCAAACCGTTACGAAGTATCACCTCAAGCCCCCGTTTTTAAAGCCTATATCGATGGCGATTTAACACATTCTGCTACGGCAAATTTTCAAAATATTGAGGAACAACGGCAGTTAATTGGCAAAATAATGGAACAAAAAATCGCTTTTGAGCGGGCTTTAAATCCTCATTCAGGGTGCTATTTTTTGAATGCAGAACAGATGGCTTACTGGGCTAAACAGTCTCATTTTTTGGATAGAGATACTAGCTTTGTTGGTCCCTTGGAAAGTGCGGCTACTTTAGGGATTATGCGAACTTTTAGAGTTTACAAGCCAGTTTCTGCCTATGCAAATTTTTTGGAGATTCAACACTTTGGGTCGAGTTTTCTCAAGTTAATTGGTAATAAGGTGAGACTTTCGGAAGTTTGATGAGAATATCCACATCGCCTACTTTTTGGGTATAATGATATGGATTTGAACAAATTTATGCAGCCTCAAATAATCGTTCTAGCTTCTTAGTTGCTGGTAATGGTTTACCTTCCGCTTGACAGCTTTCGATTAGTAACTCCAGTACCTCTTGTGCATTGTAGATAGCTTCTTCATAGGAATCTCCGTGAGTTACGGGCTGCATTACATCTTCAAATTCAGGCAAAAATACGACAAAGCACCGATCCGATCGCCCAAACTACAAAAACCGAGTTGATTTGAGAAACCGGGTTTTTACCAAATCTGCGGGCTACAACAAAGTATTTTCGTAAAAAACCCGGTTTCTGGGCCCCATGTCTAAGTCCTATGACTCTCGCATCCCCCACAGATGTACAATAGGACGATCCGCGAAATGGCTAGACTGCAAACTTTCCCTGATTCATTTATTTTTGAAGGTTCTATGAAAAAGGCAATGTGGCAAATTGGCAATGCCGTACCGCCACGATTAGCAGAGTGTATTGGTGTGGCACTTATTCCATATTTGAATGATATTGCACTTAACAAATTTATGCAGCCTGAAATAGCCGTTCTAGCTTCTTAGTTGCTGGTAATGGTTTACCTTCAGCCTGACAGCTTTCGATTAGTAAATCTAGTACCTCTCGCGCATTGTAGATAGCTTCTTCATAAGAATCTCCGTGAGTTACCGGCTGCATTACATCCTCAAATTCAGGTAAAAATACGACAAAGCACCGATCGCCTTCTGACCAGTGGATAACAACTGTATATTTCATGGTTCGTTAACTTATCGCATCTTTTGTTCTACTTCCTCTAGGGGCAAATCGAGAGCTTGAGCAATTTGTTCTGCCGTTAATCCAATTTTTATCAATCGAGGTATCGTTTCTAGTTTAGCTAGTTTTCGCTCAGTTTCAATACTGTCATCCCTATCGTTAACAGGTGTAGGAGTTTCCCTAACTATAGATTCTAATTTTTCGTTATTTTGGGAAGGATTAGAGCAGTGATTAATATTACCACCAATAACATAATGACCAATAATTTGACTTTTATAATGAGATTTGTCAACTCCAAGTCTTTCAATAGAAGCACGAAAGTTTGACTTATTCAAATCTTCTCCTAACGCTTCAGAAAAAATCTGCCAAAGTGCGTAAGCTTCATCTTTTGCATGACCTCGCGTACATTGATATTCTTTCGCAATATCGGCGTATTTCTGACCGTTGATAACGCCTTTAATAATTGCTCTTTGCAGACTATCGAGGTGCTTACCTGTTTGAGCGACAACCTGTTCATCTAAATATTTTAACACCTTTGTTACGTCCATAGTCTGTTAATTAAATGCTACTCTATCCGTCATTATCCGCTAAAATCCGCCTCCTGTAAATATTCTTAACATAACTCCCGTCTTTTTCCGCCATCTTCCGCCACTCAAAAATTCTGCCGCCTTTGAGATTTAAGGAATAATAAAGTATAAAAAGTGACTCCATCTTACGAGTCAGTCTTAACTAAGGCGATCGGGGTGGGTTATTAATTATAGACCTCATTCAAGGATAAAACAATGAAGTTGAAGATTCTTGGCTCAGCGGCCATCGCAACCATAACTGGAGTATTTATGTCCTCTATAGGTTTAGTGTTTACTGCTCCAGCGCGTGCAGATTTTGTTGTGTGCAATAGGGCGGCTAAGAAAGCTTTTGTAGCAGTGTCGTGGACCGATGCACAAGGACAAACGTGGTCTAAAGGATGGTTACAGCTTCAACCAGGAGCTTGTGGTTCAGCTTTAAATGGAAGAGTTAGCAATGCAGAAATAGGAGTTTATGCAGAAACTTTGAGTGGAGGGATAGTATCAGACAATACTCGTAGATGCGTCATCTGGGTGCAGGTTGAACCTTTATGGAATATTCGGGATGCTGGTAATCCCAATCGCTGTAAAGGAAGGGGAAGAGAAATGAAGGTTTTCCAGATGATTAAGACTGGTAGCAGCCCTGACTATACGTTTGAAGTGTTTGATTAGTAAGGTGGGGTGCGTTATCAGCGGAGTACGGCATCTTGAAAAATACTGCGATCGCTCCTCACTTACTTCACTAACAAAGGAGGCGATCGCTCCTATTTTATCAATCAGTCAACCAACAAGGGGGGCGATCGCTCAGTTAAAATGAAGAGGACGAAGTATAAGATAATTTTTATTATCCTTTATTTCGACGATCGCCTGCAACAAAGTGGCTTGATAATGCTTGGTATTAACAACTTTACGCTATCTGTAATCATTTCCCCATATTGTAGCCGATCGCCCAAACTCCAAAAACCTAGTTTCTGCACTCCAACCAAAGCACTGAGCAAAGTCGAAGTGTACCAAATCTGCGGGCTACAACAAAGTATTATCGTAAAAAACCCGGTTTCTGGGCTCCATGTGTAAGTCCTATGACTCTTAGATCCCGACACAGATGTACAATAGGACGATCGCTCAGTTAAAATGAAATAGTATACGTTCCGATAAAATGAGACTATCGCCAACATTGAGGGGAAAAAGATGACTTCTCAAACGATCGAACTTTTGGAAGATTTGCTAGGCAAATTACAACACTTACTCCCGGAAAATCAGCAGCTTCTGTTAACTTTTGCAGAGTTTTTGCTGGAACGACAGATGCGATCGATCGCCGAAAACACTTCAGTTGAAGCTGTACCTCCTCCTCCGCAACAACGGGTTTTGGGTCTGCATCAAGGGATGGGCTGGATGAGTGAGGATTTTAACGAGCCACTTTCTGATGCGTTTTGGTTGGGTGAAGCATGAATATTTTGCTGGATACCCACGTCTTGATTTGGCTGGCGATCTCTCCCCAAAACTTATCGCAACAAGTGACGAATATTATCACCGATCCAACTCATACTTTATTTACGAGCTTGGTTAGTATTTGGGAAATGCAAATTAAGCTTCAGCTTGGGAAGTTAACACTGAGCGTGTCCTTGACTGAATTGATAGAACGCCAGCAGCAAGTTAATGGATTGCAAATTTTGCCGATCGAGCTAGCTCATATTTTTGCATTAAACACATTGCCAAATGCTCATCGCGATCCATTCGATAGACTCTTAATTGCTCAAGCCGTTGTGACTCAAATGCCTATCTTAAGTATTGATGCTGTATTCGACAGCTACCCAGTACAAAGATTGTGGTAGAGCGATCGGTTGAATAGGCTTTAACTTATAATCGGCGATCGGTAAAGAATATCGCATTCAGAATCAGAAACCGGGTTTTTACCGAATCTGCGATGCTCTAACAAAGTGGCTGATAATCCTTGGTATTAATAACTTTATGCAGATTTCACCGCCATCTCTACAATCATGGGTTGATATTGAAAACTGGAGAAGAGACGAAAATCATCTCTACAATGGACACTCATTTTACATAACAGGCGAAACTGGAGTGGAGTAGGAGGTTTATTGACACGCTCTACCCGCACTTCCAAGTTAGAATTTTGTCGCAGCAACTCAAAAACTTCTGCTAGCAAATATCGCGGAAAATAGCCGACAATGGAGCGATCGCTAGTGTTTGAAATTAGAACCCGATCGTCGTAAGGATTTTGAAATTCGCGAGCTAACCATAACTTTTCCCCAGGCTCAAACTGATTAATCCGATCGATCGCACTTCTGGGCAAATGTCGCAAACCCTGCGAAAAAAAGTAAAGATTGTACCGTCCTTCTTCGTCAACTTCCGGATCGGGAAAAACGGCAAACGTATCTGTGACTCGTTCCCCACCACTGCGAGCTAAAATTTCAAGTGGATCGTCCCCACCATCGGGAAGATCCAGCCATTCGATAAAACTGGAATAATCGGGACGCGATCGCGACATAACCCGATTCGCAAATACGGGAAATAAATAAGTTGACGTATAAACCTCATTTAAGCGTGGAAACGAAAGCAACGGTGTAAAAGCACATTTCTCTTCGGCTTCTTTTACACCTTGGGTATAAACAAATTGATAGATATTCTTATCAAAGGTTAATCGACCGATCGTAAACCAATTAGGACTGATGGGGTCTTTCCAAGCTAAGAATAGCGTTTTTGGTGTTTTCAAAGTAGTGCTTCTCTCAAAGTAAGTAACCGATGTTTGTTGATTTCAAGAATCGCCAGAGCAAAATTGCTAGCTTCGGGGGAGATGCGCGATGAATTGATGCGATTAAAAATATTTAAAATATCGGCTGGTGAAATATTTTCAAGCTGCACCAACCATAGGCGAGCAGCTTCGGGATAGCGATGAGCCACAAGGGAGAACGCATCAAAAGTTTTAAGAGTTTTTCGATGGTATTAATAACTTTATGCTATCTGCAATCGTTTTCCCAAAGTTTGAGGTTCTGGTAGAGGTTTGCCATCTTCTTGATAGAGTTCTATCAGTGTTTCTAACAATTCTTGTCCGTGTTTTGCCGCTTCCTCGTAAGTGTGTCCGTGAGTGCAAGGCTGCATGACATCGGTAAACTCAGGTAAACTGACAACAAAAAGTTGATCTTCTTCTGACCACTGGATGATGATACTGTAATGGCTATTCATTCTTCTATCTCCTTCAGCTTCTGTAAATCAGAAATTACTCTTTTTTCGTGATAATTTGGCGCATCATCACCATCATTACCTGATAGTATAATTTTTTCAGGTAATAATGGGTGTTCCCATACAGTGTGACTGCCTTTTCCCTGTCTGTAAGTAAAGCCTGCTTTTAGTAATAGGCTTTTCAATTCTATGATTTTTTTAGGAATGAGTGATGCCAGCTAACTAGGTTTAGGATATTATAGCCGATCGCCCAAACTACAAAAACCAGGTTTCTGAGTCTTGCATCCCCACACAGATGTACAATAGGACGATCGCATTCCCTAGCTCAACCGTGATAGACCGCTACACTGTGCCCCCAATGGGTAACATCAGATAGAATGCAGTAAAAAAATATAAAATGGAAGCAATACAACTGTCTTTGTTCTCAAACGAAAAAGAATTAATTCCTGCCAAAAAGCAGAAAAAAGCAAAATTAGGGCGTTACGAACGCATCCAGCGCGAACTAGAAGCAAATGACTGCGACCCCTACAAAATATTCATTGATATTCAATCTCAGTCACTGCCAAAATCAGACTATACATTTGTCGATCTTTTTTGCGGTGCGGGCGGCATGACACAAGGTTTATTGCAAGCAGGTTTTCGACCAGTAGCAAGTGTTGAAATTAATCCCATCGCCTCGGCAACTCATACAAAAAACTTCCATGATTGCCATCACTTATGCGACGATATAAAAAACTTAAATCCCCAAAAGTTACTCTCTGAAATTGGTTCGCCACAAGTTCATGTTGTTGTAGGTGGGCCGCCGTGTCAAGGCTTCTCAGTGGCTGGAAAACGCGACCCCAACGACCCTCGAAATCGCCTATTTAGAGAGTTTGTCCGCGTTGTTTCTGAAATACGTCCTTGGTATGTTGTCATGGAAAACGTACCCGGAATATTGACTATCCAAAAAGGAGCTGTTAAGCAAGCCATTTGCGAGGCTTTTCAGGAAATTGGCTATCCCCATATGTCCGTTGCTGTTCTGGAATCAGCAACCTATGGAGTCCCGCAAATCCGCCCGCGAGCCATTTTTATTGCCAATAGATTCGGGATGCCAAATCCCTATCCGAAGCCGCAATTGTTACCCGAACAATACAAAGCGATTGAGTCAGCAATTGAGGATTTACCAGAGTATACTCCCATACCGGAAATTAACCACGAATGGACTCGTCATTCTGTTGGGTACATGGAAAGACTTGCTAAAGTTCCACCAGGCGGTTCTTTGTATGAAAGCTACGCCGATGCTTTCAAGCGACAGTATCGGGGAAAACCGAGCATGACTGTTAAGGAAAATCACGGCGGCACTCATATTCATCCTTATCTTAATCGCGTTATTTCAGCTCGTGAAATGGCTAGATTGCAAAGTTTCCCGGATTCATTTATTTTTGAAGGTTCTATGAAAAAGGCAATGTGGCAAATGCGGTGCCGCCGCGATTAGCAGAGTGTATCGGCTTGGCACTTCTTCCATATTTGACTGATATTGCTTTGAACAAACCTAGCTTAGTTAATAAGTTCCTGTTCCAGAAATCTTAAATTAGAAAAAAACGTAAGCGCATCTCAGCTTGCTATTAATGATTTTGTCTGACTCAGAAGTTCATTAGCCTTCTCTTTCAACTTATCTACCTGTAATTTATCATTACCTACTGAAAATGATTCAAGCGCTTGCTTTAATTCTTTCAGTCTTTCTAAAGGTAAAGCTTGAGCTTTTAGTGATTGCTCCAAATCATTCCTATAATCACCTAGAATAGAGTCTAGATCATCAAAGTACCTTTTAATTTGTTGCTCCAATGATTGCTCAATCAATCGGTTAGATTGTTCTTGAATTTCTTCGACTTTATTGTCAAAGAATTTAACTATTTCACCCTTGAAAAGGATTATGTTAACTGTATATCTTTCTTTATATACAAGTTTGTCTAAGTCCACACGGAACCAACCAACAACGGCGCTAACTGCACCATAAATTGTGCTCAGTATTGGACTGTTAGCTACCATTGCCACTAAACGAGCAGCAAACTGCACCAACAAACCATCAAATGCTCCTTCTAACAATGCTGCGAGTAAATCAGATAACCCATATCCTCTGAATTCAAGATCCGGGGTATTCACTTCTATGTCAATATCAACTAGCTTGAGTATATCTGGCTTAAAAATAACATCAAAATCTCTCTTTAACCGATCTTGAGCGCGTTCAATAATAGGCTTAGTTTTATTGTCTAGTAACTCGGATAATTTTTGAATCCTGCCTTCAGTCTGTTTATCCGTCTCTTTACAAGCAACATCCAATTGACGTTCAATAATTTGCTTCGCCGAAGCTGCTATTTGCTCAGCGAATAGCTTGGCATCTTGCTTACTATCAAATTCAAATTCATCCTTGTCTCTATTAAAGATGTTGGATATGTCGCCCAACAAATTGGAAAATATTTTTATAGCAGAATCTAAAACATATTTTTTCAATAGTGTGTCAAGTTCGTTTTTTACGTCTTTTTTGAGGTTTTCTAGGTTGGCGTTTACGGTTTCCTTTATTTGCTTTTTTGTTTGAGCAACCTCTTTATCTAGATTCCGACGGCAATCAGCTAGACTAGAAAGCTCTTTTTTAAGATCCTTAATTGCTTGCTCGAGCTTTTCAGCATTACTGTTAATGTAAGTCAGGTCATTTTTTGCATTGTTACATAAATCATCTAGATTAATAAGACAACGATTTAATGCAAACTCCATACAGCGGGGGGCAACTTGTAGCAAAATTACATTAATTGCTTCTTCCAGAAAAGATGCAAACTTTGATGCTTCCCAAAGTTTTACCGCTTTCTTTTGTAATTTCTCTACAGTTGCATCCTTCAGTTCATCCTCCCAATCAACAGGCCAGACTTCTCTAGCTAATGCTTCGGCAGCTTCAGGATCTTTAATATCTTGACTACTGAGAGATGATTGACGGAGAAAATCCTTAGCGCAGAATGCTTGCCTAGCAGAAACTTCAAATACGCGGTCTGTGTTGGCCAGTTCGAGGTTATTAGCAACAAATTGTTTTACCATTTCGGTATCTATGTCACCTCGACGACGCTCATCGATTTTATTAACTAAAACATATAAATTTTCTTGACTGCTTGTTCTAATAACTTTGTGAACTTCTGCTTTAATCTTTTCGGCTGCTTCAGCCCTCAATTCAGTGAAATTAAGGACAAGTAGGACAAGTTGGCTACGCTTAAGTTGCTTGGAAACTACAATTTCTAGTTTTTCGCTGACTCCGGCTTCACTTGGCCCAGGCGTATCAACGATTACAAGATTACCTAGCTTCTCTAGTTGTTGATTTTGCTGTGTTCTGAAAAAAGGAGTTTCGATAGATGGAATGTCATTGTCATTGAGCAACTGGAGAGGATCTTGATCTTGGGATACGGCCAAAATGTTGCAAAGACGGATAATATGATTCAACTCTGTCAGGATCTTGTTGATATTCTTACTGCCAGAGATTTGTTCTGAAATTCCAAAATCTGTATCACTGTGGATTTCTTGGAGTAAACTTGCTAAATGCGGATATTCACCAGTATGCTTAAGAACTTCTTCCATCCCTTGCTGCTCAATTTTCAGCCTGATAGCATCCAATGCTTTCTTAAATGCTTCACAAATTCCTGGACTCAGTTTTAAAATCGCCTCTGCTGCATTTTCTTTCAATACAATCTCTGTTGGCAGTGTGGTCATCGCTGTAGCAGAACTTGGCAGGAGTTCTTGACCAATAATGGCATTAATAATTTTGGACTTGCCAGCATTCATCGGTGCGGCAATAGCCATTCTGAGTTTTAGGTCTGTGACTCTACCAATCTCCTTTTCAATTTCCTGTTGATATATCTGGTACTTGTTTTCTGAGCTATCCTCAGACTTAAGTTCTTTGCTAGCGCGACCCATCAGAGTGCTAACTTCTTGTAACAGGGCAATCACCTGTCTTTGCAGGTCTTGGACATTTGGGTTGGAGGCTTGAGAAGTCATAGGGTTTTTAGTTGGTGTTTATGGTGAATGGTAGCAGAGATTGTATAACAAGTTTAAGCAATTTGTAGTCGTTTTCCCAAAGTCTGAGGTTCGGGTAGAGGTTTGCCATCTTCTTGATAGAGTTCAATCAATGTTTCTGACAATTCTTGTCCGTGTTTGGCCGCTTCCTCGTAAGTGTGTCCGTGAGTGCAAGGCTGCATGACATCGGTAAACTCAGGGCAACTGACAACAAAAAGTTGATCTTCTTTTGATCACTCGATGATGAGACTGTAATGGCTATTCATTCTTCTATCTCCTTCAGCTTCTGCAAATCGGTTATTTTAATCAGCTTGTTGCTCCTCAACCCTATTTATTGTTAATTCTCAATCCAAGCTTTGAGCAAATATTTTTAAGGCTTTGACATCCTCTGATGAGATATTCCCCTCAATTTCCTGATTCTGAAATCGTAGAATTTCACCTCTACCATCTTTCGCAGTAATTGTAAGTGTTTTTTCTTGCTGCCAAATACGATACCGCTCTCCCTCAAGAAATTTACCGCCTTCGGGTATTTGTCTGCCGTAGTTCCTTAAGACTGTTTCCGCAGTTTGCACAATATCTAGACTATATTCATATAACAAAATATCACTAGCAAATTTGGGCATACCTGCTTTTTTTTCCAAAAATTCAAGTAATTCAGCAACAGTCTTCGGAGGTTTTTTGTACCTTTCCGACTGTTGCCGTAATAATCTCACTACTAAGTCCGGGTATTCGTCAAATAGCTCGCTCATAAACTCATCAGGTGACAGCGATTTGATGTTCCAAGGAGCTAAATCCTTTTCTTTGAAATCCGCTAGATTGCTCGTAACAATGACATCAGCCTTGGCTGTTACAGCAGCAGCAAGAACATGACGGTCTTTAGGGTCATTTTTCATGATTTGCTCTAAGCCGACAGGTACTTCAATTATTGCTTCGGGAAAGGCTGCATCAATCTCCGCTTCAAGATTGATTGCTTTCTCCTGGCATAATATCCCTTGGCGGACAAGGTTGCTCATTGCTTCATCAAGGATTTTCTGCGACCAATACGGTAAATACAGACCAGCCTCGGCGGTGGAAAGCAGAGTATCGCGCAGATACATAGGAAACAGGACACAAGCATCGAGGACAACACTAAGCTTAGACATATTAATGTTGGAATTATTTCTATGCCTCGTACAAGCCAGCTTCTTCGGTCATCTCGATTAGCCGATCCAAGTGTTTGCGACGTTTGTTGTCTCGATGTTCTTTATATAAAGTTAAATCCTCCAAACGAATACGTCTATGCTTTCCTACTTTGATACAAGGAATTTCTCCCTGGTCTAGTAACTTGACCAGAAATGGTCGGGATACATTCAGAATATCAGCAGCTTCTTGTGTTGTCAGTTCGTGATTGTGAGGTACTAGAGAGATAGCTTGACCTGATGCCATTGCACGCACGACCTGACGCAAAATGCTGTAGACTGATTCAGGAATTACTATCTCTTCTCCGTTACTTCCCACTAATTTTGGTTGTGCAAATTCGTGGCTGAGAATCCAATCTAATTTTGCTATTTCTTCTTGTTTTTGTTCGGGAATCAAAACTGACTCAAGCGATGCTTTTTGGTTCAACATAATTAATCTCTTTTTTGATGTGATTGTTTTTGAAGCACAGAGTAAATATGGTGGTATAAGTTGGTATAATCAGCGGTTTAAACCGCTGATTATACCAGACCCCGTTTTATTGGTCAGCAGACAGAATCTGCGATCGCGGAAAACCTGTACAGCCATTGCTGGAAGGGTATGTAAGTATTTGGCCAGCATATACTTGGTTGTTTCCTTCACGATAACACTTACCGTGCCCTAAACGCAATATCCGAAACAAACGAAATATTCAAATTCCCAAAGGGGACAGTTCGATCGCCCCAAATTCCCCATCCCGACTCAAGACGGAGGCCTCACAGATGTACAATGGTGAGATCGCATTCCCCAACTCCCACCGTGATAGAGCGCTACACTTTGCCCGAAATGGGCAACATCTGGACTGAAACCGCCAAACTGAAAAGCTGGCTGCAAGTAGAAATCGCTGTCTGCGAAGCTCAAGCCGAACTCGGCTACATCCCCGCCGCCGCAGTCGAAGAAATCAAAGCTAAGGCTAATTTTGACCCCAAACGAGTCCTCGAAATTGAAGCCGAAGTCCGCCACGACATGATCGCTTTCTTGACAAATGTCAACGAATATGTAGGCGATGCCGGCCGCTACATTCACCTCGGCTTAACCAGTTCCGATGTGCTGGATACTGCTTTGGCGCTGCAATTAGTCGCCAGCGTCAATATCTTGTTAGAACGTGTCGAAGAATTGAGTCAAGCTATTCGCTATCAGGCCCAACAGCACCGCAATACCGTGATGGTGGGTCGATCGCACGGAATTCACGCCGAACCCATCACCTTTGGCTTTAAACTAGCTGGATGGCTGGCGGAAGTGTTTCGCAGCCGCGAAAGATTGGTGAATTTGCGATCGTCCGTTGCCGTCGGCAAAATCTCCGGTGCAGTCGGAACCTATGCTAATATCGATCCGCGCATTGAAGCCATCGCCTGTCAAAATCTCGGACTCGAACCCGATTGTGCATCCACTCAAGTCATTTCGCGCGATCGACACGCCGAATACGTCCAAACCTTAGCACTG
>RDXH01000223.1 GCA_004292745.1 Oscillatoriales cyanobacterium
GTTGCCGGAGTTGGAGTTGGTGTTGCCGGAGTTGGAGTTGGTGTTGCCGGAGTTGGAGTTGGTGTTGCCGGAGTGGGCGTGGGAATGGGGAGAATGTCACTACCAAGCAGGTTGCCGACGTTTTGGAAGCGGCCGCTAGCAGGCAAGTAAAAGTCTTGAATGGTCAAATCATCATTCACTTCTATCTTGCCGTCGGCATTCAAATCGATCAGCAAATTGTTACCTTTTTTCTCAATCCCGTTCTGCCCGACTCCGAGGGTTTTTGTCAGGGTGGCGTTGCTGAGGATTAAATTATTGGCGGTGCCACCAACATTTTTAATTTTGCTGCCTGCGGCTGTCTTGGCATCTAGGATGTAAGTAGTGTTTCCAATCGCTCCAACTAGAGAGTCGCTACCGCCACCACCGATGAGGGTGTCGCCGGCACTGGAATCCTTCGCGTAAACAGCGACGAGGGTGTCGTTGCCACGGCCGCCGGAGAGGGTGTTGGCTGCATCGTTACCGAATATTGTGTCATTTCCGTCGCCGGCGAAAGCATTTTCGATGATGCTGCCGGGGGCGATGGTGAGAGTTTGAGGAGCGAGTTTTGTGCGCCCTGTTACGTCGCGGCCAGGTAATGTACTGGTTGAACCGGGCGCTAGGTTGATCGTAACGTCGTCAGTGATGGCGGCAACGTTGATGATGTCGTTGCCACCGTTGGTGTCGGTGAGAGTTTTACGAGTAGCATCGGTAAAACTGGCGAACTCGTTGGTGTAGATGTAGGTGTTGTCAGGAATGATATCGTCGCCGTACAACCGCAAAGTTGCGCCTTTGAGTTTGCCGATATTGTTGCCGCTGGTATTTTCGGGGTCGGGGGTGTCGCTATTATCTGAAATATTCAGCGTCCAATCGCCAAGGCCGGTTTCTCCCCAGTGGCGGGCGCTGCTGAAGGTGTAGTTGAGGGTTGTGCCTTTGAAACCGTAGTCAGTTTTTGCTTTGCCAACCTCGGTGTAGTAAGGGACACGATCGAGAATGATACTCTCGGTTCCGTTGGGAGATCTCAGCTTAACTACTAAGTCTTGAAATTGACCGTGTTCGATATTCAAGTCTAGTTCGAGCTTGTCGATGTTGATGGCTTGATTAATTTTGAAGGTTTGATTGATCCCTGCGGAGTCATTGTTGGAGATATCTACTGGTGTTGGCAGGGTCAACTTGGCAAGTTGAGATTTCTCATTTGCCGCAGTTGCCGCAGCATCATTTTTGGTAGTTCCAGCAGATCGCGGCTGCCAAGTTTCAGCCAACCGCACTGCTGCTGTGGCATCGACTAATCCGAAGCCGTAGTCGTGATTGACATGGAGTCCGCCGCCGTTCCAGTTTTTAGCGCCGTTGAATGTCCAAGCGTCCTTACCGGAGTCATTTTTTTCGGCATTGGGGTCATTTTTCCGGGCTGAGTAAGCCAGGATTTCCTGAACGTCGCGGTAGCCAAGTTTGGGATTGGCTTGCAGGATTAAGGCTGCAACGCCGGCAACCATCGGCGCCGCTGCTGATGTGCCGTTAAAGCCTGCGTTGTAGTTGTTGTTTGGAAAATTTATGTAATCCCCATCCGCGTCAATTGGGTTTTTGTTGTAGCCATCATTGCCGGTACGATCGACGGTAGCGATAGTGGCGGGCCTGTCGCCGAAGGCTGAGACTAACAGCGGTGCACCCGGATTGCTGTACGGGGCAAAAACTCCTTTATTGTTGATCGCTGCTACGGCAATTACATAGCGGTTGTTCTCGTAATCGCCTGAGTTGACATTTCTCCCCCGCTGTTGCACTCCTGCTGTCAGCTTTGGGTTAATGTGTTCGCGTTCGTTTCCCCCAGCCCAGGCAAATACTGTGCCCAACCCCCCGCGGCCTTCAGTGACAGCGTTTTTGATCTGTGCAACATCTTGTCTATCGTCCTGAAAGTGGTTGTTGAAGCCCCAGCTATTGTTGGAAACGTCGAATTTATCTTGCGCCTTTAAACTCGAACCACTTAAGCCTGATGGGTAACTGGCGATCGTTGCTTCGTAGGCAATACCCACTGTACCGCGATCGTTTCTTCTAGCTCCGATAATGCCAGCTACAGACGTACCGTGATTGTCGTTATCCTTCGGTGGCAAGAAGCCCCCTGTTTCTGTGCTGGGCAGGGAAACGAAGTTGCCTTTAAAATCTTCGTGGTTGAGATCGACACCATCATCGACGACACCTACTTTGATGTCTTTGCCAGTATACTGTGGCCACAGAGGGAGTACATTCAGGTCAATACCGGCAGTGCCTTTGCCTACGCCTACATATGGTCTGAATTTTACTTTCTGCCCCGTGTTGAACAGCCACCACTGCTCCGTGGCTAGGGTATCTTTTAAGTCGTCTGGCAATCTGGATGGAGTAGTCATAACAAGCCTCACACTAGAATTTTCTGAACTGCTATGGGCATGGGGAGAGCGCGATCGCACTTATTCACTGAGACTGGCGATCGATACCCGCATCCCCCATAAGATAGATTTTTTCATAGATTGGTTGCGATCGCTTGATTTTTTTATCAAAACAAATAATTAATTACAGCTAGCCAAAATCGAACTGCATAGAACCCAAGCGATCGCGGGCGGTGCCCTGCCCTTCGACTCCGCTGGCTGAACCGCGTAGTCGAAGGGTTGACTTTCGGTATGTCTATTATTTCTGGTAGTGGCTGTTTGTATAAGTCGGAAAAGTCGGATCTTTAAAGTCCCAAAAGTCGGAACTTTGGCGATGAGGGTGGTTTAGGATTGACTTTTGAAGATTGTTGTGTTAAAGGAATTGAATTTGCCAAATGGGCGATCGAATCCTCAGCAAAGTGAATCTCAACAAATCAAGGAAGTAGTTGTGCCGTACTGGTGATGCTAAATCGACTGCTAGGAGCGATCGCCACATTTCAAATCGGTTCTATAAACCTATATAATTAATTCGCATTAATCTGCCTGCATCTGCGGTTAAATATTAGTTATATTTTCTCCAATCGATGGATTTTGTTGTTAAAGTCTGGTCACAGCTAAAAAATTCAGGTGATAAACCCTATTTATGCGGTATATTCCTATCCCTAAACAATTTAGGGAATCTTCCAGGGTCATCGAATCTCAACTGTTTTTACGCCCGAAACGCCTCGCTATCTTTGAAGCTTGTCTGATTGGCTTAATTTCAGGATTAGCTGGCGTTTTACTCAAATTAGGAGTCGGATGGCTCGGCAGTTGGCGAGTAGCTACCTCAACATTAATTCCCGCAGTAATCTTACTTCCGGCTGTCGGTTTATTCGGCGGGTTGCTGACAGGTTTTTTGGTTGAACGTTGGGCTCCTGAAACTGCGGGTAGTGGCATTCCCCACGTCAAAGCTGCTCTTTCTGGTGTCAATCTTTCTTTAAATTTACGA
The DNA here is from genome assembly GCA_004292745.1 of Oscillatoriales cyanobacterium. Lineage (GTDB taxonomy): Bacteria > Cyanobacteriota > Cyanobacteriia > Cyanobacteriales > Microcoleaceae > Microcoleus > Microcoleus anatoxicus. The sequence continues at coordinate 3,400 of RDXH01000223.1, forward strand.
GTAGCCGTTGCTAAACTTCTCACCACTATTTTAGCAGTTGGTTCCGGTTTAACCCTTGGTAGACAAGGCCCCACTGTCCAAATTGGAGCGTCTTTAGCCGACTGGATTGGTCACTTAATGCCAACTTCTCCAGACTACCGCCGACAATTGATTGCTTGTGGCGCTGCGGCGGGATTAGCTGCTGGTTTTAATGCTCCCATTGCAGGGGTTTTGTTTGTCGTTGAAGAACTACTGCACGATGTTTCAGGGCTGACTTTAGGTACTGCCATTATTGCTTCTTTCATCGGTGCGGTTGTCTCACAAATTTTGGGCGGTGATAGTTTAAATCTCAATTTACGAGAGTATCAAACCAGTTTTTCGGCTGGGGAAATTCCGTTTTATATACTGTTAGGAGTTTTAGCAGGCTTCCTGGGAGCTTTGTTCAGTAAAGGAATTCTGGCAGGATTGCAATTTAATAGAAAAACTCTCAAACTCGCCTTGCCTTTTAGAATAGCTTTAGCTGGATTAATTTGCGGTTTAGTAATAGCATTATTGCCAGAAAATTTTCGCAATAATACGGGATTACGCGAGTTTTTATTAACCGGAGAAGCTAGCGGTGTCACAAGTTTAATTGCTTTTATTGCTCACTTTTGTTTGACTATTATCTCGGCTGCTTCAGGAGCACCGGGAGGATTATTTGCGCCTTCCCTAGTTCTGGGTTCTGCCCTAGGTCATATGGTGGGGATATTACAGGCAGATTGGCTTGGTGTTGGTTTGCCGGTCACTTACGCTTTGGCGGGAATGGGAGCTTTTTTTTGTGCGGTTTCTAGGGCTCCGATTACGGCGGTAGTTATTGTGTTTGAAATTACGGCGGATTTCAAGTTGGTGCTACCTTTGATGATTTGTTCTGTAGTGGCTTATTTAGTTGCGGAAAAGGTGGACAGTGGCTCTTTGTACGATCGCCTTTTGGAGTTGAAAGGCATTCAACTGACCAAAGATAAACCAGCCGTTGATGCTTTGAGCGACTTGTACGCAGCTAACGTCATGCAGCGCCAAGTTGAAACTCTTTCGAGTCAACTGACTTTTGATGAAGTAATGCAGGCTTTTTCGCGATCGACTCACCGAGGTTTTCCAGTAGTGGAAGCTGGAAAATTAGTGGGAATTGTCAGTCAATCAGATTTAGCTAATGCCAAACAACGTAATTTTTTGGGCAATGCGCTACTCAAAGAATTTATGACTACCCAGCCAATAACTGTGACAGCAAACGATACTTTAAGCGAAGTTTTACACAGGCTTAGCAAGTACAATCTCAGCCGCTTACCCGTCACAGAAGGACGACATTTAATAGGCATTATTACTCGGAGTGATATTATTCGAGTTGAGTCCAATAGATTGAGCGGAGAAACAAACCAGGGGGCAAGTCCAGAACCTTCTTATGTTGTATATCAAACCAGAGCGCCCCAGATAGGAAATGGCCGCTTGTTAGTACCGCTCTCGAATCCCTACACAGCGCCAGCTTTGCTACGGCTGGCGGCGACAATTGCGCGCGATCGCAACTACGAACTAGAATGCGTGCAAATCATGCTAGTACCCCGCAACAGTTCTCCTTCAGAAACCGCAGTGCGCACAACAAAAGGCCGTCGCCTCTTGCAACAAGCCGAGCGCATCGCCCGCAATTGGGATGTCCCACTACACACCCAAATACGGGTATCTCACGACGTTGCTTATGCGATTTTAGAGACAATTAGGGAGCGACATATCAATCTGATTTTGATGGGCTGGCAAGGCGAAAAATCGACCACTGGACGCATTTTTGGCGATGTTGTAGATACCGTAATTCGGCAAGCTGGTTGTGAAGTTGTTTTAGTAAAATGGAGCGAAAAGTTATTACAAAAAGGCCAGAAAGGAGACTGGGGAAACAAGATCCTAATCCCGAAAAAAGCATTGAGTCAAGAATCTCTGGATTTAACCAATATAAACCAGGTAGAAAATTCCACATCTGGAATCACAAATCCTGAGTCTCAAACTGAAGAAATTTCTGCCCCACATTCCCAGCTTCAAACCGAGGAATTGGGATTACACACCCTCATGGGATTGCAGCGCTGGCTGGTGCCAATTCGTGGTGGTTACAAGCAAGCGGTGGCTTTGCGACTGTTACCTGCTTTTGTGGCGGCGAGTCAAGTACCAGAGATTAGATTATGTCAGGTACACCAGCCTTCTATCGCATCACCGAATCGCCATGAATTGGACCAAGCGGCGGAGTTTCTCAAGCGCCAGGTGGGCTGTCAGGTAATTTCAACTTCGGTTTGCGCTAAGTCGGTGTCTGATGCTTTAATTGATTTAGCTCAAAATGACCAGTGTGATGCGATCGTCTTGGGAGCTAGCCGCGAAGGACTGCTCAAACAGGTGATGCACGGGAATATCCCGGAGGCTGTGGCGCGCGGGTGTGAGTGTACAATCATTTTAGTGCGATCGGCAAATTAGTTATTAGTTATTAGTCATTAGTCATTAGTCATTAGTTATTAGTTAGTTGTTATTAGTCTTGTTCCCAGGATGTTCCTGGGAACACATATCTAGAGGCTCTGCCTCCCTTGGATAATTCCTGGTAATGAGTAAACTCAAAACTCAAAAATATTAAAAATGGTTCATTTTAACATCGGATTTCAACACTTCAACTCCTTCACAGATATCACACTCTCCTTAGCTAAAGCCTTAGACAAAATGGGGATTCCTATTTCCGTCGAAGACTCAGAAGTTACACCTCGTATGCAGCGCATTTGCACGGCAGAAGAAAACAGTCTAATCGCCAAGTGGATGAGCAACCATCCATCGGATTTGTTTCAAATAAAATGGTCTCATTACTGGAAACCCTATTTCTTAAAAGAACTCAATGGTCATCTGAATTTAGAGTTTTTTGCCATCAACTATGAATTCGCCACCAACCATGATGAATTCGATTATTGGATGTACGATGCTGTCCACACTTCATCTCACAAACTTGCTGTCAGCGAGTATTCTAAAAATGTTTTAATCCAAGCAGGATGTCCCGCAGCTAACATCTCCGTCCTTCCTTTGGGATTCAATCCTTTAATCTCCGAACTTTATGCAAAAAAATCTCCCAAAAACCCACCCTATGTAACGTCTATTCTGCACATGACCAATTCTTTTGATTTCTCTAGATTTGGTACAGACATTGCCATTGAAGCTTTTTGTAAAGAATTTCAACATGAATCTAATGTTGAATTAATTATCAAAGACGGTGGCAAAAATCCTGACGTTATAGTAGAAATAATTATGGATTTTCAACATAGATTTGGTAGGTTTAAACCAAAAGTTGAAATAATACCTAAGTTTTTTGACAAACAAGAACTAGCGAATTTATACTTATCCGCCGATGCTTTTTTAGCTCCCTTTCGTGGCGAGGGTTTTGCTATCAAAATTTTGGATGCTTTTGCCGCGGGTTTGCCCGTGGCGATGCCTCTTTACGGTGGTCCGACCGAGTATGCTAATGTTGATAACTGTTATCCGATTTCTTACGATATAATTCCCGTAGGATTGTGTTATGATACTCATCATCTGAAAATTAGCAATTCTCCTCACTGGGCCGAACCAAATCTTCAGTCTGTTCGAGAGCAATTACGGAACATTGTTGCAGATTCAAGACGTTTTCAGGTGGCTCAAAAAGCCAGAGAGACGGCGGATTTATTTAACTGGGAAGCGACGGGTAAAAAGTTGCTAAGATTAATGAGAGAGTTGTTTTAGGAACGAAAGTTATGGCCCTGGAAAGTAAAAGATTTAGAGGGATGTTTGCACCGGGAGAAATTGTACAATTAAAACAGCCTTGTTTTACTCCTGGACGATTGTTTGAACCGGGTAAATATCAGGTTTCTGAATTGCCGGATGTCGCTTTTGATATGGGTTTGGTAGACCATTTACCCTCGGTGAAAGGTAATAGTTCACAAACTGTAGATGTTGAAAAACTACAATAACGAGAATATAACCTTATGGTGGTAGAAGAATTGCCTTGGGAGCATCCCGATTTTGCATAGGCGAAGCATGACCGCAGACAATTTATTAGCGATAACCAGAGATTTACAGCGGTCATGCTTCGCCCCTACGAATATATTTGCAAAACACAGATGCACCCATTGCTTTTCCCTTCTTCTTTTTTTTTATTCAACTATCTTGATCTATTTGTGCAATTAATTCATTCAAAACTTTACTAGCTTTGTCATTTTCAATTTGACAAGTTCCGGCATTCATGTGTCCGCCACCACCATATCTTAACATTAAATGTCCAATATTTACCTGAGAAGTTTTGTTAAAAATTGATTTCCCAACGGCGAAAACAGTATTTTGTTGCTTCAGTCCCCAAAGTGCGTGAATTGATATATTGCATTGGGGGAACAAAGCGTAAATTACAAAGCGATTTCCTGCATAAATAATCTCTTCGTTTCGCAAATCTAAAACAACTAGATTGTCATAAACTTTGGCACAACGCTGTAGTTGTTGTTTGAATTTTTCTTCGTGATAGAAGTAGAGTTCTACTCTTTCTTTGACATCAGGAAGTTCCAAGATTTCTTCGATTTTATGGTTTTTGCAGTAATCAATTAATTCCATCATTAACTGGTAGTTGGAAACAGTAAATTCCTTAAACCTGCCTAATCCCGTTCTGGCATCCATAATGAAGTTGAGCAATACCCATTTTTCGGGATGTAAAACTTCGGATTGGGAAAATTGAGCGGAGTCGGATTTGTCAACAGCTTCCATCATTGCTTCGGAAATTTTGGGAAACTTGGCTGGACCTCCATAGTATTTGTATAGTACCCTGGCTGCGGAAGCTGCATAGGGGTCGATGATATGGTTTTTTTGGATTTTTTCGTGTCTGAGAGTTTCGCTGAAATGGTGGTCGAAAACTAAATGAGCACCTTCAACATAGGGTAAATTTGTGGTAATATCGTTGTTGGTTATTTCGATTTTTCCATCCTGCATATCTTTAGGATGAACAAATTTAATTTCTTCGATAATATCGAGTTCTTTGAGTAAAACGGCACAGACAAGACCGTCAAAATCGCTGCGGGTGACTAATCTGTATTTTTGAGTGTCTGACATATGCTTGTGAGAAATTGAGGAACTGATTATCACACAATATAACTTATTCTCGATCGCTTTCCACTATGAACGCTGACCCTTATGCTTGGATAGAGAAGGATTTAGACACTATTTACCGTGCCAATTGGTATCGATCGCCACAATCGATCGAAAGTTGTCCAGGGCCTAGGGTAAAATTAGCAGGGGACTGGCTAATTAACTTTGCTAGCAACGATTATCTGGGGCTGGCTGGCGATGATAGGTTGATTCAAGCGGCGATGGCTGCAACTCAGGAATTTGGTACCGGTACGACTGGTTCGAGGCTAGTGGGGGGGCACCGCGATTTGCACCGACAGCTAGAACAGAGTATTGCTAATTTAAAACAAACTGAGGATGCTTTAGTCTTTAGTTCGGGATATTTGGCGAATTTAGGGGCGATCGCCTCTCTCGTCGGTAAACGTGATTTGATATTATCTGACAAGTACAACCATTCCAGTCTCAAAAATGGAGCGACACTCAGCCAAGCTCAAACTGTAGAATACGATCGCTGCAATGTTGAGGATGTCAGAGCTCTGCTTACTGAACATCGCGATCGATACCGCAAGTGTTTGATTGTTACCGATAGCGTCTTCAGTATGGATGGAGACTTGTGCCCGTTACCGCAGTTGTTAGCGGTGGCCAAACAATTTAACTGTATGGTATTAGTAGACGAAGCTCATGCTACAGGAGTTTTGGGCGCTAGGGGCGCTGGTTGTGTCGAACATTTCGGGTGTACGGGAGAAACCTTGATTCAAGTTGGTACACTCAGCAAAGCTTTGGGAAGTTTGGGTGGCTATGTTGCAGCGGATGCTGCTGTGATTGATTTTCTGCGCAATCGAGCTCCCACTTGGATTTATACTACGGGATTGACACCAGCCGACACGGCTGCTGCTTTGGAAGCTGTGAAGATTGTACAGCAAGAACCCGATCGACGACGGAGGCTACAGCAAAATATCCAAAATTTCCGAGATGAGGCGATCGCCAATTACCAGTTACCGATTACCAATTCACTCTCCCCTATTTTCAGTTTTCCCTTAAAGGATGCAGCCACAGCTTTAACAGCTAGTAGCAAACTGAAGGAGATGGGTATTTTTGCCCCCGCCATTCGCCCTCCGACTGTGAGTGTCAGTCGAATTCGGATTTCGCTGATGGCAACTCATGAGTTGGCACACCTTCAGCATTTGGCAAAGGCTTTGGCACAAATTTAAGGGAGAGGGGACAGACCATTAGTGTCAACTTAACGTCAAACCCTGTCATATCAAATCCGTTGACATCGGAATTATGATTTCTCTCTTCTCTTTCTCTGTGTACTCTGTGTTCTAGTCAGGTTTAATCATTCCGATACAACCGGAAACGATATCACAGACTGCTGTTTAACTATTAAGGCCAGATCCCCCCTAGCCCCTCGATCGAAGGGGGGGACAGGAGTCTTATCTTTCGTCCCCCATCCCCCATCCCCCCTTGGGGGGGGGCTAGGGGGGGGTGGGGATGCGAGGGGGATCTAGACGTGGCTATGAACGAGAGATACCAAGGGTTTCAGGCGATTGTTGACACCAATGGGGACAGACGGCTACCGATGCTCGATGTCCTCTGGTTTTTGATTGTCAAGATTTCGCTATTGACTTTCGCAGTCTATTATACAGTATTGTGGTCCCTAGGTCAATATTTATAAACTTTTTGTAAATTTAGATACTTTTTGCAATTTCGCGCTATATTAAAGGAGTAGCAGGTTACACCAAATTTAATATAAGGAACGTCCACCATGAACACAAATCGCCAAAACGTCAAAAAAATTTCTGAAACCCACCGAGCTAATATTCAAAAGCAACTGATGCACCGCATCGAAGTAGCCAAAGCCAGTGGCAATCAAGATTTGGTTCGGGTGCTGGAAGAAGAAATGAGACAGCTTTAAATCAGCGAACACAACAATTTGTTTTCTAGAATTTGTCTGTGCAGGTGAAATGATTGTGTGAGTTCTTGCCATCAATACCTGTGAAAGTTCACTCCTCTGTTATTCCGTAGAAAAAAACCCCGGTTGCTTCAAGCAACCGGGGTTTTTTATTAGTCAATCAGGATTAAGTAGAAGCAAGAAGTCATATCAATTCCGGTTGTATCCCACATTTTTCATCTGGGATGCTTTCTGCATGGGCTGCTGAATCCTGATTTGAGCGTTCATCGCGATCGCCAGTTTACACTATTTTTGGTGATGATTGGTTACCCAAGAGCGATCGCAATTAACGCACTTTCGCGGATGCGAGCGGGTTACGGATATGTCATAAACTTGGTCTTTTACCGAGCGCTACCAAAATAATTGAGTATTTTTACTCACGCTTTGTCTCGGATGATTCACTTTTGCCCCCTCACTCCGTGTACGCTGCCCCTTGGGGGTGCGGAATGTGGGTTTTAACTTACATCAGATAGGACTCACGCCCTCACGTCTCTTGTCAGGAATTCTTAACGCTCGTGATGGCAGCGCGACCGAAATTATTGAGTATTTTTACTCACGCTTTGTCTCGGATGATTCACTTTTGCCCCCTCACTCCGTGTATGTGCCAGTTGGGGGTGCGGAATGTGGGCTAGAAGATTAGCTAGGTCAAATTTATCTTTACAATGTTTTAAGAATTAGATATAGACAAACATGTATCTAAAGGAATACTCTAGTAGCAGAGTAGGGCTATCTAAAGAGGTAGTATTAAGCGAAAAATCGCATTAATATGCGAACACAATCGGTAAATCAGTTGAAATTGCAGAGGGTGTAATGGATTTTGCTTGGAACAGTCAACAAATTGAATTTAAAAAAAAGGTGATTCAATTTGCCCAACAGTCATTGATCTCCGACCTGATTAAACAGGACAAAGAGGAAATCTTTAATCATGATGCGTGGAAAAAGTGCTGTGAGTTTGGTGTTCATGGATGGCCTATCCCTGCACGTTATGGCGGACAGGAACTAGATATTCTCACTACCGCCTATGCTTTGCAAGGATTAGGATACGGTTGCAAGGATAACGGACTGATATTTGCTATGAGTGCCCATATCTGGGCTTGCGAAATGCCCCTGCTGACCTTCGGGACGGAAGAACAAAAGGAAAAATATTTGCCCTTGCTTTGTCGGGAAGGGTGGATTGCGTCCCACGCAGCTACCGAACCACAAGCGGGGTCTGATATCTATAGTCTCAAGACAACGGCTCAAAAAGATGGAGATAAATACATTCTCAACGGATACAAACACTATGTAACCAATGGAACCATTGCAGACCTTTTCATCATTTTTGCTACTGTAGACCCAGCTCTTGGGAAAGAGGGTTTGACGACTTTTATTATCGAAAAAGATACACCTGGTCTCATCCTTTCAGAGCCTATATCTAAAATGGGAATGCGTACAGCAGAAGTACCAGAACTCAGGTTAGAAAATTGTGAGGTACCTGCCGCTAATCGCTTAGGTGAAGAAGGGACAGGGCTAGCCATATTCAATCATAGCATGGAGTGGGAGCGGGGATTTATTCTAGCCTCTGCTGTGGGAACAATAGAACGATTGTTGGAGCAGTCTATTCGTTACGCTAGAAGCCACAAGCAATTTGGTCAAGCGATTGGAAAATTTCAATTAGTTGCCAACAAGTTAGTGGAGATGAAACTGCGGTTGGAGAATGCCAAGTCATACTTATATAAAGTTGCTTGGATGAAACAAAATAAGCAAATGGCTCTGATGGAAGCCTCCATGGCTAACTTGTACATTAGCGAAGCTTGGGTTCAGTGTTGTATGGAAGCAATCGAGGTTCACGGTGGCTATGGTTATTTAACAAATACAGAGTTAGAGCGAGAGCTGCGAGATGCTATTGGCAGTAAATTTTACTCTGGGACCTCTGAAATTCAACGAGTCGTCATTGCTAAATTCTTGGGATTGTAAAGCAAGGTCATCATGCCATATCTACTGCAACATCTGTTAACAAGTAGCGCTCGAACCCATAGCGATCGCGTTGCTGTACAGCAGCAAGAACACACGATCACGTATCGTCAGTTGGACGAGAAAAGTAACCAACTGGCACATACCTTGATAGATGCAGGTATAGAACGGAGAGACCGAGTTGGCATTTACCTCGATAAGTCAATTGAAGCTGTTATTGCTATCTTTGGCATATTAAAAGCCGGTGCCACCTATGTACCTCTAGACCCTTACGCTCCAATAAAGCGGATTACCTTTATCATTAACAACTGTCAGATCAAGTTCCTGATTTCGACACAGCAAAGAATAGATGCTTTAGGAACCAACTCCCTAGAAGAGTTGCAGAGTCTCAACAGTGTGATTCTGACAGATGAAGACGATCGAGCAACGCAGTGGTTGGGAAAAATTGTCAGATGGTCAGAGGTTTTACAAGCTTCTTACAGTCCACCCCCAGAACCAAATCTGACTGAAAACGATTTGGCTTATATCCTTTATACATCTGGCTCGACAGGAACTCCGAAAGGGGTGATGATTAGCCACCGAGCGTCTCTTACCTTTGTGAATTGGGCCTATGACACATTTCAGGTAACAGCAGAAGACCGTGTTTCCAATCATGCGCCGTTTCATTTCGATCTTTCCATCTTTGATATCTTTACAACTATCAAAGGTGGGGGCACGACAATTTTACTCTCAGCCGCTTTATCGGTCTTTCCAATTAATCTGGCTAAATTCATAGCCCAAGAAAGAATTTCGATCTGGTATTCAGTCCCCTCTATTCTCACAAGTTTGGTCTTATATGGTCGATTAGAGCAACATACCTTCCCCGCTTTAAGAACCATTTTGTTTGCGGGTGAAGTTTTCCCCATCAAATATTTGCGTCAGTTGATGGTGCATATTCCCCAGGCCTCCTATTACAACCTCTATGGCCCCACTGAAACGAATGTCTGCACCTATTACCAAGTTTCACCACTTGATATTGAACTAACCGAAGCACTTCCACTTGGCAAAGCCTGCGCTAATACTGAAGTTTTTGTCTTGAGTACAAGTAATGAATTGGTAGCTAAAGGTGAGGTGGGTGAGCTTTGCGTGCGTGGCCCTGGGTTGATGACAGGTTATTGGGATTTGCCTGAAAAGAGTGCTCAAGTCCGAGTTCCCTTTACTTTGCATCGTAGCTTGGGATCTGAGATGATTTACCACACGGGGGATCTTGTCAAAGAAGCCCCGGATGGCAATTATATCTTTTTAGGTCGTCGCGATCATATGATTAAGAGTCGGGGCTATCGCATTGAATTGGGTGAGATAGAGAGCATTTTGTACAGCCATCCTGGAGTGGAAGAAGCCGCAGTAATTCCCATTCCCGATCCTGAAATCGGTAATCGGATCAAAGCTGTTGTGGTGCCACGTAGTAGTAACAATCTCACAGGAGCGATGCCTTCGGAAGTGCCTGATGTCTCAATACAGGCTTTAAAATTGTTTTGTGCAGATCGGCTTCCCAAATATATGGTTCCCGATTTGTTTGAGTTCCGTAGTTCCTTGCCCCACACTTCAACTGGTAAAATAGACAAAGTTCAGTTATCTCAAGAAACACAGCAATAACAGGAAACAATACAATGACAGAAGAAAAGATCGAACAAATGCTCAAAGAGTATATCACTCAAGAGTTGGCATACGACCAACCTAACTTGGTTCTAACTAATAGTTTAAAGATCGTAGAGCAACGGATAGTGGACTCAATGGATCTCTTTCGGTTGGTTCGCTTTGTCGAAGAAGAATTTGGAATTTTTTGGGAGCCTGAAGAACTCGTATTAAAAAACTTTGAAACGATTGACCATATCAAAGCTTATATACTTGGTAAATTGGCGTCACAGGTATGAAGGAAGAAGGTATTATTCCCTGAGACAAAAGTAAACATAGGATTTAATCGTTCATTTCTTTGTAATTGACTCCAACTCCACATTGGAATTTTCTGACCGTTCGTGTCTATCCTAATTTGCAATAATCTTAACCCTTCTCAAAAAAATCAATCATGAACAAAATCACTCATCCTAACCATGATTCTGATATCGAAAATCCTCAGAAGGAACCAATCGCGATCGTTGGGATGGGATGCCGTTTCCCAGGAAATGCCGACACCCCAGAAGCATTCTGGGAACTGTTGCGTAATGGCGTAAATGCTGTAACAGATATTCCCTCTTCTCGCTGGGATCTAGAGAGATACTATGACCCTACTCCTGCACCGGGCAAGTTTTATGTGCGTTCTGCGGCTTTCTTAGATACAAATGAGATAGAACAGTTTGATGCCGAATTTTTTCGGATGGCATCGCGAGAAGCGGCGAACTTAGATCCACAACAACGCTTGCTTCTAGAAGTAAGTTGGGAAGCTCTCGAAAACGCGGGAATTGCACCTACATCTTTGGCGGGTAGCCAGACAGGTGTATTTGTCGGTATTCACTGGGATGATTACTCGGCAGAACGCTTTTATATGGTGAATCCTAGTGAAATCAATGCTTACCCTACATTGAGCAATTTACGAAGTTTATCAGCAGGGCGAATTGCCTATGTATTGGACTTGCATGGGCCAACAATGCAAATTGATACAGCTTGTTCCTCAGCATTAGTTTCCGTCCATTTGGCCTGTCAATCCCTGCACGATCGCGAGTGCAATCTGGCTATAGCTGGTGGTGTTAGTCTCCTACTTTCTCCAAAACTAACAGTTGGTTTCTGCCAAATGAAGGTTTTAGCAAAAGATGGTCGCTGCAAAACCTTCTCGGATTCAGTAGATGGATTCGTACAAGGAGAGGGTTGTGGCGTTGTCATTCTCAAACGTCTCTCCGATGCTATTCGCGATCGCGATCCGATCTTGGCCACGATCAGAAGTACAGCAATCAATCACGATGGTTACAGTTTAACCCTGACAACACCTGCTAGTGCCGCACAGGAAGCAATGCTGCGCCAAGCCGTAGAAAACGCGCACATTGAGCCGCATCAGGTGCAATTTGTGGAGACACACGGAACCGGAACGCCTTTAGGCGACCCAATTGAAGTTATAGCCTTAGCAAAAGTATTAGGTAAAGATCGTCAAGATCCATTAGTAATTGGATCGATGAAGACCAATATGGGGCATTTAGGGGCAGCCGCAGGTGTAGCTAGTTTAATGAAAGTTGTACTTTCACTTCAGCATGACCAGATTCCCCCCAACTTACATTTTGATAGACCTAATCCGCGTATTCCTTGGCAGAAATTGCCAATTACTGTAGCAAATGAACTGATGCCTTGGCCAGAACATGAACCAAAACTGGCAGGCCTAAGTGCATTTGGTATGAGTGGAACCAATGCCCATGTAATTGTTGAAGCAGCCCCACAGCTACCGCAAGTTGAGTCTTCTGGCGAGGGAATTGAACCTTTATACCATCTACTTACTTTATCTGGTAAGAGCGAAAAAGCTCTCACCGATCTCGTCCATCGTTATTTAACTTTCTTGGACAAGACAGAGGATTCTCTAGCAAATATTTGTTATACAGCCGCCGCTGGACGCACCCATTTTGCCAATCGGTTAGCTATTGTGGCTAACTCGAAAGCAAATATATCCCAACAGCTTGATGCTTTTATCAAGGGTAAACAAATTACAGGCACGATCCAAGGTGATACTTACCAAGGAACGCCTAAAATCGCTTTCTTGTTTACTGGACAAGGTTCCCAATACGTTGACATGGGACGCGAACTTTATGAAACGCAACCTACTTTTCGCCAAGCGTTGCAGCAATGCGATGAAATTCTGCGTTCTTATTTAGACCGACCCATTGCGTCAATACTTTATCCCGATCGACCAGAAAACATCATCGATCTCACAGTCTATACACAACCCGCGATATTTGCCTTTGAATACGCTCTCTTCCAGTTGTGGAAATCCTGGGGCATCGTACCTGATGTTGTGATCGGACATAGTGTAGGCGAGTATGTCGCGGCTTGCGTGGCAGGGGTGTTTAGCTTAGAAGATGGCTTAAAGCTGATTGCAACTCGCGGACAACTAATACAGCAATTGCCCCACGAAGTGCATGGCAAAATGGTCAGCGTTATGGCAAGCGAAGACCTCATAAATCTAGCGATCGCGCCATACAGCAGCCAAGTTTCTATAGCCGCAATCAATGGCCCGCAGAGCATAGTCATTTCCGGTCATAGTAATGCCATAGATGCGATCGTCGCCGAGCTGAAAACCAAGCAGATCAAAACCCATGAGCTAACAGTTTCTCATGCGTTCCATTCACCGCTAATGGAGCCAGTATTAAAGCCCTTTGCTGAAGTCGCTGCACAGGTGACATACTCTGTACCCAAAATACCGCTGATATCTAATATCACAGGCGATCGAGTAACGGACGATGTAGCAACCTCTGATTATTGGACTCGCCATATTAGTCAGGCCGTGAGATTTGCCGATGGCATGAATACCCTACAAAAGATGGGGATAGAATGCTTTGTAGAAATCGGGCCTAAACCAATTCTCTTAGGTATGGGAGTTAGTTGCTTAGTTGATGAGGAAAAACGCCTTCTATGGCTACCTAGTATCCGTCCTGATACAGAATCATCCACTGTAGTGGAAAGTTTAGCTCAATTGTATGTTCGCGGTGTCAATATCAATTGGAAAGAGTTTTTCCAAGCCCAACACCGTCGCAAAGTGGTGTTACCAACTTATCCCTTTCAAAAAGAGCGCTGTTGGGTTGAGGTAAGACAGGAACGTGCGGCCAGAAAGAGCAGTGAAATTTCTGCACATCCCTTACTACAAGAGAGGATTTATTCATCTGTACTCAAACCAGGAGAAGTGCAATTTGAGGCTTACCTTTCTACCGACGATTTGCCCTACTTGGCAGAACACCGCGCTTTCGGTCAAGCAATTATGCCGGCTTCCGCCTACTTCGAGATGGTTTTAGCAGCAGGAAATCAACTTTTTGGCAACCGCCCCATAACTTTTGAGGATGTGGCAATTGAAAAAGCTCTCAAGCTAGAAGAACCTCAAACATTGCAACTGGTCTTAACCCCCGATCTCGAAGGCTATTCATGGCAAATTTTTAGTTTGGTCTTCATTAACGAAGAACCGACTTGGACGCGCTACGCAGCCGGAAAGATTAATGTAGGTAAAGAGAGAGCAAATCTTGAACCAAATACAAATTTAACTGCTTTAGAAGCTCATCTCCAAGAACATAAAGACATCAAAGCTTTCTATCAGCAAGTTGCCGATCGAGGAATGGTCTATGAAGGTAGCTTCCAAAGTTTGCGCCGCTTGTGGCGTTCTGAGGGAGAAGCCCTCGGACAAGTTCAGTTAGCTAAAAACCTGGTCAACCATCCCTATCATTGGCATCCAGCGCTTTTGGATGGATGTTTCCAAGTAATTTTAGCAGCTATGCCTGCCGACTTTGCCGAAACTTATTTACCAGTCGGCTACCCACATTTCACCTTTTGGCAGCATCCTAGCAAAGAAATTTTTAGTTACGTTAAACTTCACGGTCAGCCCGGTCAAGAAACCCTGAAGGCAGACTTGCAGTTAATTGGAAAAGATGGTCAAGTTTATGCCGAAGCGATCGGTCTGCAACTGAAAAAGGCTCGGTTGCAAGCATTACAGCAGAAGCAACCCTGGAAAGATTGGCTTGTGCAAGTTGCCTGGAAAGAAGTCAAAAAAACAGCGGGAACTGCAAGCGCAACAAACAAAGGCGATTGGTTAATTTTGGCAGATCGCACTGGTGTAGCCGAAACCTTAGCTGACTTGTTGAAGGGAAGCGGACAGCGATCGCACCTAGTCTATGCCAAAACAACTGATGGAAACTCCCAGCTAGAGCAATATGCTATTAACTGGACAGACCCAGCCGACTGGCAGAACTTGTTAGCGAGTAAATCCTATCAAGGCGTAGTGTACCTTTGGAGCCTCGATCAAAATGACTCCTGCGATTCAAGCTGCGAACAAGTATTGCATCTAGTTCAATCTCTGACTTCAGCCAAGATTTCCCCTCGATTGTGGTTGGTTACGCAAGGGGCACAGTCGGCGCTCAAGGATGATACAGTTGCTTTCTGGCAAACACCGATCTGGGGACTAGGTAAAACGCTCTCTCTGGAACACCCCGAATTTTCCACTACCTGTTTAGACTTACCATGCGATCTCCACTCCCATGAAACAGTTAAGTCTTTACTCCAAGAACTACTCGCACCCGATCGAGAAGACCAAATTGCTTATCGAAACGGGACACGCTATGTAGCTAGATTAGAGCCTTTCCACCCCACACAGGCACCAAGCATTGCTCCTGTAGCGTTGAAACTGACCAGCTACGGCACCCTCGACAATTTAACTTTGGTTCCCGCTTCTGCCCCAACGTTGGCACCTGATGAAGTCGAGATCAAAGTTCGGGCGAGCGGACTTAATTTTAGAGATGTGCTGCGTGCATTAGGCATGATGCGCGAAGTCGAGGAGTCTTTAGGTATTGCGGCAACGGCCAGCGATATATTGTTCGGCTTTGAGTGTGCAGGCACGATCGAGCGCGTTGGCAAACAAGTCTCTGACTTGAAAGTAGGCGATGCCGTAATTGCCTACACATCAGGTAGTTTGGCAACTACGGTTAAGGCTAAAGCAAAATTGGTAGTTCCTAAACCATCCGAACTCAGTTTTGAAGAAGCAGCAACGATTCCTGTTACTTTTTTGACAGCCTATTACGGCCTAGTCAAATGCGCTCAAATTGGCCCAAATGATCGAATATTGATTCATAATGCGGCTGGAGGTGTAGGTCAAGCGGCTGTTCAATTAGCCAAGCTGAAAGGAGCAGAAATTTTTGCGACAGCTAGCCCCCCCAAGTGGGATTTTTTAAAGTCCCTTGGTGTTAAACATATATACAGCTCGCGCAACCTTGATTTTGCCGAACAGATAATGACTGACACCAATGGAAAAGGCGTGAATGTCATCCTCAACAGTCTAACTGGCAAGTTTATCGATCGGAGCTTTGACGTACTTACCCAAGGAGGGCGCTTTGTAGAAATCGGTAAACTTGGCATTTGGGATGAGGAGAAATTGCAATCACAGCGCCCTGATGCTACTTATTTCCCCTTTGATTTAGGAGAGATGGATGGGGCCCAAATTTCTTCAATGTTTCTGGAATTGATGACTATCTTTAAGGAAGGCAAGCTCAAACCATTACCTGCCAAAGTGTTCCCAATTACCGAATTTGTAAATGCTTTCCGCTATATGCAGCAAGCCAAGCACATTGGTAAAGTGGTGTTAAGTTTTCAGACTCCAGAAAATGTAAGGGTTCGCCCAGACAGCAGTTACCTAATTGCAGGAGGATTGGGAGCATTAGGATTAAAGGTGGCTGAGTGGCTGGTAGAACAAGGTGCTAAACATCTAGTTCTGACAGGACGAAGCAGTGTCAAACAGGCAGCAAATGAAGCTATCAGAAAATTAGAGCAGGCAGGTGCTAAAGTCTCGGTAATTAATGCCGATATTTCTAATCAGGAGGATGTCCAAAAAATACTGAGTGAATGCCCTAATTTACGTGGAATTGTTCATACCGCAGGTGTTTTAGATGATGGTTTGTTGAGGGAGCAAACACCTACTCGCTTCAAAAAAGTCATGGCATCCAAAGTACAAGGATCTTGGAATTTGCATACCTTGACTCAAGATTTATTCTTGGACTTCTTTGTATGTTTTTCCTCCGCTGCCTCTTTGTTGGGGAATGCAGGTCAAAGCAACTATGCCGCAGCTAATGCCTTCCTTGATGGTTTAGCTCATTATCGGCGATCGCAAGGTTTACCAAGTTTAAGCGTAAATTGGGGACCTTGGGGTGAGGTAGGAATGGCAGCTACTCTTTCTAGTCGATTGAAAACCCAAGGTTGGGGTATTATTCCAACTGAACAAAAAACGAAGACTGCGATCGAGTAGGGGTACTGCCTATGAACTGGTCGAAATTTTTGGAACGACTACCAAAAATTACGCCATTCTATGAAAACTTCCAGACAACTGTTACACCATCTGAAGAACGACCAGCTTTAGTTTCCCAACTAAAAGCTACTCTGGCTAACGAGCGCCGAACAATTTTGATGGATCATGTTCGTTCCACCATTAGAAATGTAATCGGATTAAATGCCAGTACCAGGATTGAGCCGCGCCAGTCTTTATTCGACTTAGGGCTTGACTCCCTAATGGCGGTGGAATTGAGAAACTATCTGGAAAAAAGTGTCGAACATTCCTTGCGCTCAACTCTACTCTTTGACTATCCAACCTTAGAAGCGTTGGTGAATTACCTGCTACAAGAGGTTCTAGTTCTAGAGGATATGAGTGTCCAGCAAACAGAAGACCAAACGACATCAACCCAAGTATTTGAAGAACTTCCAGAAGAGGAAGCGGACATCTTACTTGCCAGCAAGTACGAAGAACTCAATAAACTACTAGGTAATATTTAACATGACACAAACTCCCGCCAAACCAACAACAGTACAGTTGCTCAACGCCCTAGAAGAAGCACGTACCAAACTAGAAGCAGTTCAGCAAGCAAAAGAAGAACCGATTGCCATCATTGGCATGAGTTGCCGTTTTCCTGGTGCAAAAGATCTAGATTCTTTTTGGCATTTGCTCTCGAATGGTGTGGATGCAATTCAGGAAGTACCTGCTAACCGATGGAAGATCGATGCCTGTTACGATCCCAATCCAGATGCGCCAGGAAAGATGTCTAGCCGTTATGGTGGCTTTTTATCGGAAGTGGATAAGTTTGACGCTCACTTCTTTGGGATCTCGCCTCGGGAAGCAATGTCCCTTGACCCACAGCAGCGGCTACTGCTAGAAGTAAGTTTTGAAGCCTTAGAAAATGGCGGTCAGTCATCAGAAAAGTTATTTGGCACTCCCACTGGCGTATTTATCGCCATTAGTACCTTTGACTATGCTATGCGCCTTTCAGAAGCGCGATCGCAAATCGACGCTCACTTAGGCACAGGAACCCTTTTGAGTCCAGCAGCAGGACGCTTGTCTTATAGTTTGGGATTGAAAGGAGCAAGTATGGTAGTAGATACAGCTTGTTCTTCCTCCCTCGTGGCGGTGCATCTGGCGGCAAACAGCTTGCGTAACAAAGAATCCGACCTAGCTTTAGTCGGAGGTGTGAACTTGCTGCTAGGACCAAGCCTCAGCATCAATTTCACAAAAGCCCGGATGCTTGCTCCCGATGGTCGTTGTAAAACCTTTGATCAGAGTGCAAATGGGTATGTCCGCAGTGAAGGTTGTGGTGTTGTTGTTTTGAAGCGCCTTAGTCAAGCCATCCGCGATGGAGACAACGTTTTAGCATTAATTCGAGGTTCCGCCCTCAATCAGGATGGGGCAAGTGGCGGCCTCACCGTACCTAGCGGCCCTTCTCAGGAAGCGGTAGTTCGTCAAGCACTGAAAAATGCAGGAGTCAAGCCGAAGGAAGTTAGCTATATTGAAGCGCATGGTACAGGCACTTCCTTGGGAGATCCAATTGAAGCAAATGCTTTGGGTAGCCTCTTTAGCGATCGGGAAGAGCCCTTGATTGTAGGCTCAGTTAAAACTAATATCGGACACCCAGAAGCAGCGGCTGGTATAGCAGGTTTAATCAAAGTTGTTCTGTCTCTGCAACATAAAGAAATTCCGCCTCACCTGCACTTTGAAAAACCTAATCCTTACATTGCTTGGGAGCAGCTACCGATCAAAGTGCCCACCGAATTAACCCCTTGGTCAACAGTCAATAAACAACGAATTGCTGGGGTTAGCTCCTTTGGTTTTAGCGGCACCAATGCTCATATCGTTTTGTCGGAAGCACCAGCGGTTGAACCAAGCAGGGAAGCAGAAACTGTCCCCCTACATCTCCAACTTAGAGTGGGCTGATGTCTGTTACACAACTAATACTCGGCGGACTCATTTCCACGAACGTTTAGCTGTGGTTGCCGACTCAGTTTCTCAAGCACGGGAAAAATTATTAGCTCATCTGGCAGGAGCGGAAACTACTCATTTGTATGGAGGCAGCAAGAGCGAAAGTCAACCTCAAATTGCCTTTCTATTCACAGGTCAAGGTTCCCAGTATCTAGGGATGGGACGGAAGCTATACGAAACACAACCAACATTTCGGAAATCCCTAGAGCGCTCTCAGGAAATTTTAAATACCATCGGCAATCAGGAGCGATCGCTACTCTCCATCCTCTACGAAAATGATGACAATTCCCTTTTAGAGCAAACTGCCTACACCCAACCAGCCTTGTTTGCTATAGAGTACGCCCTAACCGAATTATGGAAGTCTTGGGGCATTGAACCAAGTGCAGTCATCGGTCATAGCGTTGGGGAATATGTCGCGGCTTGCGTAGCAGGGATTTTCTCCTTAGAAGACGGCTTGAAAATGATTTCAGCCAGAGGCAGTTTAATGCAAAAACTGCCATCCAACGGCGAAATGGTATCGCTATTAGCTTCTCTTGAACAAGTAGTAGAAGCACTGCAAGGACTTGACTCAGTAAGCATCGCCGCCATCAACGGGCCTAATAGCGTAGTCATTTCTGGTGCAGGGGAAGCAGTACGTCGGGTAGTGCAGGAATTAGAAAGCAAGGGAATTAAAACTAAGCGATTAAAAGTTTCCCATGCCTTCCATTCAGCATTAATGGAGCCAATGCTGGCAGATTTTCGCCAAGTAGTGCAAGAGGTAACATTCCACCAACCAAAACTCAACTTTATCTCCAATGTCACGGGCAATTTTGAGCGCGTTTTACCCACAAACCCGGAATATTGGGTAGATCACGTCCTCAAACCAGTGAAATTTGCCTCTGGAATTGAGACATTACACAGAGAAGGAGTAGAGATATTTGTGGAGATGGGGCCTCAGCCAATATTGCTGGGGATGGGTCGTCAGTGCTTGCCATTAGGGTATGGAACCTGGCTGCCGACGCTACAGCTAGAGCAAAGCGATTGGCAAGGACTGCTTCAGGCAGTGGGTCAATTGTATGTACGGGGTGTGGCGATAGATTGGGAGAGCTTCCACCGCGACTCTAGCCACCGCCCAGTGGGAGTACCAACTTATCCTTGGCAGCGAGAGCGCTACTGGATTGATGCTGCACAAAGACAACCACAGACGGAATCGGGAATGCAGAACGGGCATCATCCTCTACTGGGTCAACGAATTCGGAGTGCAGCGCTGAAAAATCAACAAATAGTTTTTGAAAGTCAACTCAGCTCAGATTTCCCTGCATATTTAGCGGATCATGCTCTCTATGAGAAAGTCATTTTCCCCACCGCTGCTTATGTGGAGATAGCGTTAGCAGCAGGAGCGCAAATCTTCGGAGCAGGGTCGCTGGAGAATCATCCACAATTAGTAGTTGAAGAATTTCTGATTGAGCAGTCGCTAGTTTTGAATCCTGAAGAAACAGTCTCGGTTCAATTAGTATTAACATCCAACGAATCCGGGTATGAATTTGGGATTTTCAGCCGCAAAAACTCAGATAATGTTGATGAGAATGAAACATGGACTCGCCATTCCCAAGGTTATCTTTTGAGTGCCCAAGCTCCGGTGGCAAAAGCGCCGCTAGATTTGGCTGGTGTTCAGCAAAAAGTTAACCAAGAGATTGAAATCAAGGGCTATTACCAAAAATTCAGCGATTTGGGAGTAGAGTACGGCCCGAACTTCCAAGTAATTGAGAAGTTGTGGCGTTCTCAGGGTGACTCACCAGAAGTCCTCGGTAAGATTAAATTACCTGAAATGGTAGAGAGTGGTGTAAATGACAGCTTACATCCGCTGCTGTTGGATGGTTGCTTGCAGCTTTTGGCGGCGGCTCTTGAAGATGGCCCTGATAGCGATACCAAGACTTATTTTCTAGTCGGTTTAGAGCGTCTAAATTTCTTCAAGCAGCCTAGTACAAGCATTTGGTGTCACGTTCATCAATCATCAAATCAGGGCAACTCTGGTTTGCTGACTGCTTTCGATTTACATTTGGTTGATGAGAATGGAATAGCAGTAGCCGATCTGATTAATTTACAGGTGCGGCGTGCTAATCAAACTGCGCTGCTAGCCAATCAAACAGATGATTGGTTATACAGAATTGGTTGGGAAGTAAAACCGCGTGTCTTGGCAGAAAGCTCGTCATTTGCTAAGACGAATAACAAAACCTCTAAAGCAGGCAGTTGGCTGATTTTCAGCGATGGGGGAGAAGTAAGCAACTCCTTAGCTGACCTTCTCAAAAAACAGGGCGATCGCTGTATTTTTGTTTCACAAGGATCATCTTTTTCATTATTAGAGGGCGATCGCTATCAAATCAACCCCTCCGAACCAAAAGACTTCCAGAACCTACTTTCCGCAATAGTCAAGAAAGAGCAGTCAGTCTGCCGTGGGATAGTTTACTTATGGGGTCTCGAGCAAAAGCTAGAGATATCAGATGTGCCAACAACAGCACTGGATCTATGTTCTAGTCTGTTGTATTTGGTTCAAGCATTATCTGCAATTCCTCCCCATCATTGGGGCAAAAAGATGCCTCGTTTATCCTTGGTAACTCGTAATGCCCAAGCAGTGACAAAATCCCCCTTACAAGTAGAACAATCGCCATTGTGGGGCTTAGCCCGCGTCATTGTTTTAGAACATCCCGAACTAGAAACCGTCTGTATCGATCTTTCCTCGCACCAAGTTAATGAGAGCGAAATCCTGCTCAAAGAAATCCTCTTCCCAGAGCAAGAAGAGCAAGTAGCTTTTCGAGATGGAAAGCGTTATGTCGCTCGATTGAAACGTGCTGATGCTAAAACTATCACCCACCTAGCAAAAATTGATTCATCAGGCAGTTACTTAATAACTGGTGGCTTAGGATCATTAGGACTGCAAGTGGCAAATTACCTTGTGGAACAAGGCGCACGCCACCTACTGCTAGTGGGACGACAAGGAGCAGTATCCCCAGAAGCACAAGCAGGAGTCAAGGAGTTAGAAGACAAAGGGGCGTTGGTGAAGATTGTCAAAACTGACATTTCTCAACCCGATAGTGTAGCAACGCTAACTGCCGCAACCGATATCCCCTTACGAGGAGTAGTTCACGTCGCAGGTGTTTTAGATGATGGGATGGTCAGGGATCAAAACCGGCAGCGATTCTCAAAAGTCATGGCTCCCAAGGTTCAAGGTACTTGGAACTTGCACAAACTGACCAAAGAAATGCCATTGGATTTCTTTGTTTGCTTTTCCTCTATGACCTCAGTTATAGGTGCGCTAGGTCAAGGAAATTATTCTGCGGCCAATGCCTTTATGGATGCACTCTGCCATCACCGACACGCATTAGGATTGCCCGCTGTCAGCATTAACTGGGGTCCTTGGGCTACTTCTGGGATGGCAACTCGATTGGATGCAAATATTCAAAGTCGTTGGGAGGCAATAGGTTTTGGAATGATTTCGCCGAGTCAAGGAGCGCATCTATTTGCTAACTTGTTCACCGCCAAAGCACCACAAGTGGGCGCGATGCCAATAAACTGGTCGAAATATACGGTAGAAAGTGCGTTCTTCACTGACCTCCGAAAAACTACCGACCAAAAGAAAGAGCAACAAAAAACTGCACCTAACTTCCTGGAAACGGTAAAGGCTGCTGAAAAAGAGCAACGCCAGGCACTTTTAGTGGCTCACATCCAATCTCAAGTATCCAAAGTCTTGGGCTACCAGAAAGATCGCGTATTCTCTGTTTCGGAAGGGTTTTTTGACTTAGGAATGAGTTCTCTGACATCTGTAGAATTGAGAAACAATTTGCAAAATAGCTTAGGCTGTCGTTTGCCCGCTACGCTAACTTTTGATTATCCAACTGTTAAAAAGTTGGTTGATTATCTGATGGCGGAGTTCATAGAAGAGGCTGATGAAGATGAGGATGTAGATGTCTCCGAGCAGTCTTTCCAAATAAATAGTAAAGCCCTTACATTCCAACCCCTAGAGGAAAATGATGATGCCGATGAAATTGCAAGACAATTTGCAGAACAATTAGGTATGCAATGGGTTAACTAGATGAACCCAAATCTAGATACTCATCGTTTAGATGAGTATCTAGATGATTGAAAATAATGAACAGCGCTATGTTCAGATAAATTCAATGAATGCAGAAGAATTAGGCAACATATAATGGGGTTAATCAGATGAGTGAAAGTAATGAACAACGCTATGTTCAATTGATGAAGGTAGCGTCGCAAAAAATAGCCGATTTACAAGCTGAAGTTGAGCGATTAAAGCAGAAAGAACGCGAACCGATCGCCATTGTTGGTATGAGTTGTCGGTTGGCAGAAGCCGATAATCCTGAAGCATTTTGGGAATTACTTTCCAATGGTGTAGATGCCATTCGAGAAGCCCCAAAGGGTCATCATTCATATCTAGATCCCTATTACGATCCAGATCCAGATATGCCAGGCAAGGTGTATATGCGGCGTGCAGGATTTCTCAACCAATCTCCCAAAGATTTTGATGCTAGTTTTTTCGGGATTTCCGCCAGAGAAGCAGCAAGTTTAGATCCCCAGCATAGACTGGTGATGGAAGTAGCTTGGGAAGCCTTAGAAAACGCTGGATTTGTCCCCGAAAAATTGGCAGGCAGCCAGACAGGTGTTTTTATTGGGATATGTGCCAATGACTACGTTTGGCAACTTGTCAAACAAGACCCTGTAGAAACAGATTTCTACATAGGATCGGGGAACGCCTATAGCCCAGTGGCAGGTCGCCTTTCTTACTTCTTCGACTTTACAGGTCCTTGTCTCGCCGTTGATACCGGCTGTGCTTCTTCATTGGCTGCAATTCACTTAGCAGTTGTCAATTTGCGAAGGGGAGATTGCAACATGGCACTGGCTGGAGGCGTACAGCGATATGTCTCGCCGGAATATTGGCTCAACCTTTGCAAATCCCGAATGCTGTCTCCAGATGGTCGTTGCAAAACTTTTGCGGCAGGAGCAAATGGTTATGCTCGCGGCGAAGGTTGTGGCATCATCGTTCTCAAACGTCTTTC
Organism: Oscillatoriales cyanobacterium; assembly: GCA_004292745.1. Lineage (GTDB taxonomy): Bacteria > Cyanobacteriota > Cyanobacteriia > Cyanobacteriales > Microcoleaceae > Microcoleus > Microcoleus anatoxicus. The sequence continues at coordinate 27,407 of RDXH01000223.1, forward strand.
AGATGCAGTAGCTGATGGTGACAATATTCTGGCCTTAATTAGAGGCACAGCCCATGGGCAAGATGGACGAACCAGCGGGCTCACTGTACCTAGCGGTTCTTCTCAGCAAAATGTGATTCGCAGAGCGCTTGCCAATGCAGGTATTAAGCCCAAAGATGTCAATTATATTGAGGCTCATGGTACAGGTACTTCTCTGGGAGACCCAATTGAAGCAAATGCTTTGATAAAGGTCTTTCGCCAACGAGAAGAACCTTTGATCTTAGGTTCTGCGAAAACTAATATCGGACACTTGGAAGGAGCCGCAGGCGTAGCAGGTTTGATCAAAATCGTTCTCTCGTTACAAAATGAGCTGATTCCACAACACCTACACTTCAAAGAGCCTAGCCCTTATATTGCTTGGGATGAGATGCCAATAAAAGTGGCAAGCGAACAGATACCCTGGCCAGCAACAGATAAAACTAGGTTTGCTGGAGTTAGTTCCTTTGGTTTTACGGGCATCAATGTCCATGCTGTTCTTTCAGAAGCACCACCAGTAGCAGCAAAAAGTGAGGCAGAAACTTGGAAGCGCCCCCTACACCTGCTCACTCTTAGTGCCAAAACTAAACCCGCACTCGAACAGATGGTTCGTAACTACGAGAAGCACTTAGCTACCCATCCCAACTTAGAGTGGGCTGATGTCTGTTACACAACTAATACTCGGCGCACTCATTTCCACGAACGTTTAGCTGTGGTTGCTGACTCAGTTTCTCAAGCATGGGAAAAATTATTAGCTAATTTAGCAGGAGCAGAAAACACCAATCTGTTTAAAGGTAGCAAGAGCGAAAGTCAAACTCAAATCGCTTTTCTATTCACAGGTCAAGGTTCCCAGTATGTAGGTATGGGACGGGAGCTATACGAAACACAACCAATTTTTCGTCAGGCTTTAGACCGCTGTCAGGAAATTTTAAATGCCATTGGGAAGCAGGAAAAATCGTTACTCTCCGTCCTGTACCAAAGCGCTGACAGTTCACTCCTAGAGCAAACCGCTTATACCCAGCCAGCACTATTTGCCTTAGAGTACGCCCTAGCCTCTATGTGGAAATCTTGGGGTTTAGAACCAACCGTAGTCATCGGTCATAGTGTCGGGGAATATGTAGCAGCTTGCATAGCGGGGATTTTCTCCTTAGAAGACGGATTAAAAATGATTGCTGCCAGAGGGCAGTTGATGCAAAAACTGCCATCTAACGGAGAAATGGTATCCCTGTTAGCTTCGGTTGAACAAGTGGCAGAAGCAATTAAAGATACGAACTTAGTAAGCATCGCGGCTATCAACGGGCCTGAAAGCGTCGTCATTTCTGGGGAAGGGGAAGCGGTACGTCGAGTAGTGCAGGAGTTAGAACACAAGGGAATTAAGACTAAGCGCTTAAAGGTTTCCCATGCCTTCCATTCAGCTTTAATGAAGCCAATGCTGGCTGAGTTTAGCCAGGTGGTGCAAGAGGTGACATTCCACCAACCCAAAGTCAATTTTATCTCCAATGTCACGGGCAATTTTGAGCCTGTTTTACCCGCAGACCCGGAATATTGGGTAGATCATGTGGTTAAACCAGTGAGATTTGCCGACGGTGTGGAGACATTGCACAGAGAAGGAGTAGAGATATTTGTGGAGATGGGGCCCCAGCCAATATTGCTGGGTATGGCACGTCATTGTTTACCATCTGAGTATGGAACATGGCTGCCGACGCTACAGCGAGAGCAAAGCGATTGGCAAGGCGTGCTTCAGGCTGTAGGTCAATTGTATGTGCAGGGTGTGGCAATTGATTGGGACGGTTTCCATCGCGACTATGGCCACCGCCAAGTGGGAGTGCCAACTTATCCTTGGCAGCGAGAGCGCTACTGGATTGATGTGACACATACACAACCTCTGACGCAATCTGGCACCCAGAGCGTTGCCCATTCGCTCGGTCAACCATCACCTCAGCAGCCCACTGGCAAAGATTTTGCCGATCAGGTGGTGTGGGAACCACAAGATAAACCTTTGATAGCTGGTATTCTCGAAAAGAAAGAGGGAGAAGGAACTTCACTCAATTTGGTCGAACAGTTAAAGGCAACTGAGAAAGAGCAACGTAAAGCACTGTTAATTGCTCATATTCAATCTCTATTGTCTCAGGTTTTGGGAGATAAACATGATAGGACTTTCTCCCTATCACAAGAATTTTTCGACTTAGGAATGGATTCTATGACATCCCTAGAGCTAAGAAATCGCTTGCAAAACTTGATAGGCATCCCATTGTCATCAACTTTGTTTTATAAATATCCAACAGCAGAGGCATTAGTTCATTATTTGATTCAAGATGTGCTTGCTACTTTTGTCAGCTTTGATGATTAATAGGGGTTAAGGTGCTCCCCGGAGTCGCTTCCGGGGCAGTGTCAAGCTTAGGGAATGAACATTAGTTATAAGCGACATCAATTCCCTTCCGGAACCATCTTCACTCTCAGCTATCGAGACCTTCAGAATAAGCGTGATTTCGGATTGGTTTTTGATGTCATGTGCATTGACACAAACTCAATATTAATCCTATTTACGATAGCATCATGGTTATAAAATCGGATCAATCCAATCCTTCAATAAAGCACAACCTCATTCAGATCAGAACTGCATCAGCTTCTGATCTGAGATATATTAATGCTGCAATGGTTCTAGCCTTTAGCAACGATCCTATAGTACGCTGGCTTTATCCTGAACCTGATCGATATCTGACTTATTACCCCCGCATTGTTGAAGCATATATTAACCACTCTTTAGTCCACCAGACTTGTTATTATGTTGATGGTTATGGCGGTGCAGCGCACTGGATTCCGCCAGGGGCATCCATGTCACCCCAGTCAAACTCACTGGTATCTGGCAATGATTGGCGTGGAGCCAACTCAACAGGGTAAAGGCTTTGGTTCAGCCCTATTGCAGCATATGCTCAGCCAGTGCGATCGCGATCGTATTCCTGCCTATCTTGAAGCCTCTAGCCCCCAAAACATCGCATTCTACAAACAGCACGGCTTTGAGTTAATTAGCCCGTCGGTTCAAGTTGGTTCATCCCCAATACTTTCTCCAATGATTCGTCCAGTCAGGGTTGGAATCAATTGAGCTTGCAAGGAGCCACTCCTGGGGGAATAACACAGGGACTTGTCCTAGTTATCCTCAGTTTTGCAGGCTTTGACAGTGCAACAGCTTTGGGTGATGAAGCAAAAAACCCCCTAATGAAACCAATAGATGTGCTATTCGCTATTTTAGCAGTTAGTTTTATGATCCTTCCCTTTATTGGCATAATTGGAATTCCTGGTAGTAGTCTATTTCCAGTTCCAGACTTTCCTCAAAATATTTTACCTTACTTGGTCTTAATGTACTTCATGGCTGGGTTTGGATGGTTCCTTGTCCAAAAGAAACGTTATTCCAAAATCGTAGAAAACATGAATAATTCTATTGAGGAAATTCATACCAGGTTTAGTGATGAGGAAAATCTTTAACTAAGCAGTAAAACACCCCCGAAACCGTGTATTAGCATCAGAGAGTGGGTAGTCCCACCTCTTCATCACTCCTTTTATTTTGTAATGTAGAAGTCAGATGCGATCGCGATTGCCTCAATCACGATCTAATTCTGTAGATATTCTATAGTTTTCTCTAACTGCTAGGAAAATTAGCCACATCCAGATAAAATTAAATTGGTGAAGCTAGTTGGACAAAAATAAACAACGTCATTGCGTTGGCGTTACAGTTTAGGCTATAAAATTAACTCCGTAAGGAGAATCATATAAACAGGACTTTTTTATGAAAATTGGTATTGTTGGCAGCGGGAAGATTGGCGGCCCACTAGGAAGGCTCTGGGCACAGTCGGGGCATAACGTATTCTTTTAGGAAAATTAGTCACATCCAGATAAAATTAATTTGGTGAAGCTATTTGGACAAAAATAAACAACGTCATCGCGTTGGCGTTAAACTTTAGGCTATAAAATTAACTCCGTAAGCAGAATCATATAAACAGGAGAATAGGGAATCATGGGTGAAGCGAATAGAAGTTTGAATTGGGCCGAAACAGACCAAACGGATGATTTTTTAAGTGTAGCGCCAGGACAAGAGGATTGGGGCGGAGATGGGAGCGGACGCTTGCACCTATCAGGAAGGTGTACGGCAATATCGAAAGAGTATGTGCCTCGTCAGTATCAATTTTTCAATACAAATACGGTGCCAGAAGAACCAGGATGGCGAATCAGTGGAATGCCAGATCGAGTCCTACCAGGAAGACGAAGATTGCTGACTTGGCATGACTGTGGTGCATCTACTTCCAGAGTAATCCTACCGCCCAAATTTGCAGCGCCATCCGGGATCTTCACTGCTGACTTGGAAATTTTTATTCTTTCTGGTAAGATCCAAATTGGTGAATGGCAACTAGGTCAACATGGTTACTCCTTTATTCCTGCTGGGGTAAAAGTAGAATCTTGGCAAGTTTTAGGTGAAGAGGAAGCGGAAATCCTGTGGATGGAAAATGGGCCAGTTCCTCTCCAGTACCAAGATGCAGAAACCAATCATCCAGATGCGAGAATAAGTGAATTTATTCCAGCCTTGGATAGCAAATTGTTGCCTTGGGTTAACATCGCGGCAGGAATAAAAAAGAAGTTTTTAAGGCAACATAATAACGGCGGTCAAACCTGGCTATTTGTCGTCTTGCCACACTATGACACTCAGTATGGAATGATTTATTCCTACAATGAAGAGGCTTATGCTTTAGGTGGATATTGCGATCTAGGAAATTACCCATTTGCCAAGGATCACTTCTGCTATTGTCCTAGCTATAATACTCTTCCTAGAGAGATAACAGTTGATGGACTTTTCGGGTTTGCCAGAGTTGATAGAGATGTATCCCAAACTGCCGTAGTGTCGTCATATGCACATATTAACGGATGAATCGGACAGCCGTTGGTTAGAGGCAGTGGATATTAATTAATTATGTACGCCTTATGTGAGTTAAAAATGCCTGGTTATTTTAAGGGTTTCAGACTTCACTTTAGCAGCAGGGCCTAGCCTTACGAATGAGATTGCGTTATTCCAGCCTCCAACTCACATAAGGCGTTATAAATCAGACCGCAATAATGAAACGCCGCATAAACAGATAGTCTTTATCGTTCCATATCTTCAGATCCTCAGTTAACTTGACAATGACACAGCGGCGTAGGTGGGGAAATCTGTGTAACCTTCAGCCCCAAACGTATACCAAGTAGACGGGTCTGCCATTGGATTCAGTTCTAAATTGTGGGTGAAGCGCTCTACCAAGTCAGGATTGCTGATATAAAGTCGTCCAAAGGCAATCATGTCACCATATCCAGCCTGAATTGCTTTTTCAGCCGTCTCCTGGGTGTAGCCAGAGTTACCAATCAGAACTCCCGTAAACACCGATCGAAATTCTGCCAGGGTCAGAGGTTCACCAAGTCCATGAAAGCCGATGTCGCGCAGTTCATGAAAGCCGGATGTGTCACCATCCATGACATGGAGGTAGCCCAGCTTATAAGGATTCAACTGCTCTGCTACATATAGAAATGTCTCCCGAAAATCAGGTGAACCCATTTCACCATCCACGCCATTGGGATTAATTCGGACTCCTACTCGGTTGGCTGGCCATACCGTCAGAACCGCCTCTACTACCTCCTTCAGAAACCGAAATCGATTTTCCAGACTGCCACCGTAGCGATCGCTGCGTTGGTTGGTTTTAGATTGCAGAAATTGATCGATCAGGAATCCGTTGGCTGCGTGAATCTCAACTCCATCAAAACCTGCTGCCTGCGACTGTTCAGCCGCTTTACGGTAGTCTTCAACAATCCCCGGAATTTCCTCGGTTTCCAGTATTCGAGGAATTTCATGGGGCTGTTTACCGCTCGGTGTGTGAATTTCATAGGCACTAATCCGAATTGCTGAGGGTGCTACTGGAAGCTGCCCGTTGTGAAAGCTGGAGTGGGAAGCTCGTCCGGTATGCCAGAGCTGGAGGAAGATATGTCCGCCTTTAGCATGAATAGCATCAACCACCTGTTTCCAGCCCATGGTTTGCTCGTCGGAATAGATGCCGGGTGAGTTCACCCAACCGTTCGCTTGTTCTGAAATCGTGGTTGCTTCACCAATGATTAGACCAGCCGATGCCCGTTGAGCATAGTATTCAGCCATCAGTGCGTTGGCAATCCGCTCCACTCCAGCCCGCGATCGAGTCAAGGGTGCCATTACCACGCGATTCTTTAAAGGTAGATCGCCCAACATGAATGGGCTTAATAACTGAGGAGAGATACTTTGAAAAGTCATAAAGTTTATTCCTTGTTGAGATGAGATGCAATTCCAGCATTAATTTTAATGCTCATAATGGTACAAAAAGTGGTAATGCCCCTCATTGATCCAAATCCAAAAAGGAGCGATCGCCAAAGTGAGGAGCTCCTTTTAAGACATATCAACTCAAACCCTTACCTAGTAAGTCTTTCAACTTGCTTATCACCCTTTGAGGCTACCCTAAGATAATTTTTGGATGTCCTGACTTTAGATGTAGACACTGCAAATGTTTTTATGGTATTATCTTGCAAGACACCAGCCACAGCATTATGCCTCTGTGTGATTTCCCCAAACGCTCATTGCTGCATAATGCTTGGGAAGGGTACCAAATTATTGAGGAGGAATTATGGATCCTATTTCTAATGAGTCGATTGATGCCAGTATTGAACAGCGCAAGAAAGCGGGAACAAAAAAAAATCGTATCCAGCGCTCTATTAAATGGTTTTCTGGAGGTTTAACAGCAGCCTTAATTGCATCATATGGTGCGGCTGCAATTAAAGCTGAAGCATCGAAATGGACATATGTGTGCAACCCTTTCAGAAAAGAAACGTCCTAATTTTCCTGGAGGAGACATTTTGACAGGAACATTAGAAGAACAGGCAAAGGCAGTACAAACATATATTGCCTATTGCGGTAAATATGAAGTCAAACCAGATAGAGTTGTTCATCTGCCTGATGTCAGCCTATTTCCGAATTATATTGGTACAAGGCAAGAACGTTTCTATAGTTTTAAGGATGGCAAGCTAGTATTGACTCACGCTCCAGAGAAGATGGATGGTAAGCTACAAACTCCTTTTATAATTTGGGAGCGCGTTCCAGAGTAACCTTTGATAGGATGCCCAAACGTTAACGGGAAAAATAGGTACGCATTGATTGTAGATTAAGAGGCATAGATGTAAAGTACCTCATTTTCGGAATTAAAATTTGCCACTCTTGTTTCCAGGGATACTACCAACCACTCGTTCAGAATCTACCACTCTGGCGAACAAGCGTGGCATTTACATATTTAATCGTGTTTCATAAGACCAATACTAATTTATGATATAAATCCAGTCTAACTAGCGCCGATAGTAATGTCTTAACTCTTGCACTCAGGTATCTTGCTAGCTGGCATAAACAATTTTTTTACAACGTAAGCCTAATTTTTCTACCGCACAAGGCATTGTTAAGATATTATATTTAGAGACAAGCTTATTTTCCTTAAGGTAATATTATTTATGAAAACAGAAATACCTAATCTCTGGATTAAATGTCCCCAGTCCAATCCACAAGCCAATTTACGCTTATTTTGCCTACCCTATGCAGGAGGTGGGACATCGATTTTTCGTGTCTGGCCTCAAGAATTGCCGTCAAATGTAGAGCTTTGTGCGATTGAGCTGCCGGGAAGAGAAAATCGCATCAGAGAAAAACCAATTTCAGATATTGAAATTCTGGCAGACAACTTAGTGGAGGTCTTACTGCAACATTTGGATAAGCCATTTGCGATCTTTGGTCATAGTATGGGAGCGCGAATTGCTTATAATCTAACTAGAAAACTCCACCAAAGAAACGTCAATCCGGTCTGTTTATTTGTATCAGGCAGCTATGCTCCGCACTTACCTGAATTAAATCCGCCCGTTTATTTGTTATCTGATACAGAATTTATTGAACAAGTAGTCAGGATTTACGATGCTATACCAGAAGTACTCTTAGCAGATAAAGACCTCATGGAATTGTTCTTACCTATTTTGCGAGCAGATGTGACTGTAGGAACCACATATATCCCTTTCCCAGATGAACCTCTTGATTGTCCCATTTTTGCTTTGGGTGGTCTTGAAGATCCGGAAGCCAGTCATGATCTTCTTGCTTCTTGGCGTGATTACACCCGTTCCTCATTTTCAATAGAGATGTTCCCAGGTGGACACTTTTACCTGAATGAAAATGAAAATAGACAACTTTTGTTGCAGTTTCTATCTAAAACGCTAAAAGACTATTTATAGCTCCCATATCGCATCCTCGACTGTCACCAAGATAAATAGATATATAGCAGTCCTTGCAGGAGTCGTAAAGTTTTTTACCCCACCCCAACCCGGACCTTATTAAGGTCCGGGAGTAAGAAATTCACAAATGATTTAGGATTGCTATAGTGAACTGCAAACATAAATCCTCAAAACCACAAACAGGGCATTGTTGAAACCACATTATCTACAAATAAAGGGATTCTTAAGCAATACCTTTGCCAATCTCCAAGGATGAGTTGATGATGCTATAGCTAAAAACGGCGAAGGCATTGTAAATTGATAGCTTGTGACTCAACCTCTAACTTTTCAAACATTCTCTTAAGTGCCAGACCCCATAACTCAATACTCGATCTATGAACCTAGTTCTTCCAGCTCAGTATAATTTTATACCCCGCTACTTCCGATTAGCTGTAGCCAACGTCCTATCAAGTATTATGGTTCCACTGGCCAATATAGCTAGTGTCATGTTTCTGGGTCATCTTGAAGAAATTCGCCACTTTGCTGGAGTCAACATTGCTGGAAACTTGCTTAACTTTCTCTATTTAGCTTTATTCTTTTTACGAATGGGAACCACTGGAGTTACAGCGCAAGCAGTGGGACGAGATGACCGAGAAGGTATGTTGTTAGTAGGACTGCGTAATGGCTTAATAGCTCTAGTGCTAGGTGTCGCTCTCATACTCTTACAATACCCTTTGGGAGAACTTGGATTTGCTCTGATAAATGTTCCCCCAGAGATTAAATCTTCAGGGCTTGCCTATTTCAACACCCAAATTTGGGGAGCACCTGCAATTTTACTCAATTTTGTGTTGATAGGTTGGTTTCTAGGGCGAGAAAAAAATGGCTTAGTTGTGTTTTTGTCAGTCCTTGGAAATGGTGGCAAAATCGCACTTGACTATCTACTTATTGTCCACCTGGGATGGGCAAGTGTAGGGGCAGGAGTTTCTTATGCCACAAGCCAATATTTAGCTTTGTTGGTGGGAGTGATATTTTTTTTCAAGGAATTCCAGTGGATTGAAATCCGAAGCCTATTTGGAAAAATATGGGATATATCAGCTATAAAATCTAACTTGACTCTCAATACAAACATCCTGCTCAGCAATTTAATTCTTCTGGTTGTCTCCTTAACATTCAGCTATCAAGGAGTACAAATGGGAACGTTAATTTATTCTCAAAATGCCTTATTGTGGCTGATATTTAACCTTAATACATATTTTGTAGAGGGACTGGGGTTTGGTACAGAAACTTTGGTCGGAAACTTTAAAGGAAAAGGAGATTCACAACAATTACCACCCATAGCTTTTGTTTCTCTCTCAACTGCTCTCGTGGTAGGAGTGTGTTTCGGCGGAGTGTGCGTGCTATTTCCCGATAGTATTTTTAGGTTGTTCACTAACCACACTGAAGTCACGTCAAATATAAATATTTCTCTGCCTTGGTTACAAGCTATCTTAGTATTTTGTTCAATAGGTTTTACGCTGGAAGGATACTTCTTGGGTTTAGCACAAGGACATATCCTCCGCAATGTTAGTATAGTTGCTTTTGTAGTCGCTTTTATACCTACAAATATTGCGTTCTTTAAGTTTCCAAGTAACAATCTTTTGTGGTTTAGTGTATGTTTGTTTTATGGAATCAGAATGGTGATGTATATAATAAATTTATTCAGTACATTTGGTAGTAATGTTGTTGATAGTGGTGATTCAATCCCGGCTTTAGAAGAGAATCGCGCTTTGGGTGGTGATTTGTAAGTTGGCCCATAAATGTAGGAGACCGCAATCATAATCACTCAAGACCGCAATCAGGATTTTTTCCAGACCACATCTTTTCGTTGAATCAGGGTTGGGGGCGATCGCTACCATCCCGAATTGTCAATAAACCGGTGATAATTGCTACTATGTTGAGGAAGGTGTGTGATGCCAAACCATTTACTGCTCAAACTTATAGCCGTGTTGTCACCCGCGCGCGATCGCGATCCACTTCATTATAACTTGGAAAGGGAAAAGATCCCAAATGGATTCTATAAAGGCAGCCACTCCGAGCGACCATCTGCCCTGGCTGCTTTATTTATCGAGACGATGGCCTGTGCGGCCGATGAACTGCACTCAAAGCCGTTCAAACTTATTGTCAATGTACCCATGTCTATTGCCGTTTTGGCTGGTTTATGCTTCCATGCGATACACAATGCTGGCTAAAAGTGGGGTAAGCAGAGGCGATCGCACCTAATATTAAAGAGGAGGTGGAATGTGGGCTATATATCAATGGCACTGAAAAAGTCTCAATAATGATTTATCGGGGGATGTATCATTTTTCGGTAGCCTATCAAAAAGGATTAGCTTCTGACCTGGTTAAGTATTTCTCCGCCGATAAAAATCAAGATTTAGGGATTGTTAAGCGACAGCGAAAACCTCATGTCAGGCTAATTATTTCTCCTTTCCCTGGAACTCAAAGAAGTCCCGAACAATTTTTTTTCAATAATAACCCACATTCCGCACCCCCAACTGGCACATAGGCGGATTGAGGGGGTAAAAGTGAATCATTCGAGATAATAGTGAGTAAAAACACCCAAAAATCTGTGCAACGATCGCATCACCCAGTTAGGAATCCCTAAAAATTAACATGAGGGCATGAATTAAATCTTCTTAACCCATAAAACGTCAAAAATCAGACCATTAACAACTATTAATTGCCAGCAGATATTTTCAGATATGTAACAATTATACATCACTGATAAATCAACAATTAATTCAACTAAAGTCAGCCTTACTAATCAAGTGATTAACTTCATTTCACAACAAGAAATAATAAGACCGACAGGTGACTGGAAACAAATTTAATATTGCCAACCCTTCGGATGTTAAATTAGAAACTTGCTGAATTCCTTGAATACAAACGGCATGAATCGATTGAAAACTTTGGAATATCCAGCGCAAAGTAGGTCGATTTGTTCCTTTGCCCAATTGATTTTTTACGGTTTTATTAGTGAGTTGCAAATTTTGCCGGAGTAACCTTTGACCTAAAGTATAAACCAACAAACACAAACCCATTATTAAAGTTAAAGCCTCGATTCTTTCTGGGGATTTGAGGAATACACTATCCGTAAAAAATAGCGGGTCTTTTAGGAACCCAAACCCTCTCTCTGCCGACTGCTGTTCCTTATATTTGACAATCATTATTACTTTTGTGTTCTGACCAACGATATCCGGTCACTGAGCTTTGATGAAATTCTGATTCCTGCAAGCTGAGATACCAGTTGCTGCGCTTGTTTCAGGCTCAGTGGTACACGAGTTAACCATCTTAAATAGGTTTTCTACTTTCATCTGGGATGCTTTCTGCATGGGCTGCTGAATCCTGATTTGATCGTTAATCGCGATCGCCAGTTTACACTATTTTTGGTGATGATTGGTTACCCAAGAGCGATCGCAATTAACGCACTTTCGCGGATGCGAGCGGGTTACGGATATGTCGTCAGGTGATTTAACCGCGAAGGCGCGAAGTACGCGAAGCAAGAGAAGAGAGAGTTTAATACAGGACTCGGAAGAGAGGATTTTATATCACCCCCCCCTGCCCCCCCCTAGGGGGGAAGGAAGAAGGAAGAAGTCACCCCCCCCTGCCCCAGTAGGGGGGAAGGAAGAAGATCGAGGTGAAGAATGCTGATACAGCAAGCTTTTTAGCAACCGGGGTTTTTTATGAGTTATTCAGGATTATCTGCCTCCGACAACCACATTTTTAATCCGTAAATGGGGGCCGCCGACACTGACTGGTAAACCGCCTTGGCCGCCTTTACCACAACCGCCGTAGGCATAAACTGAGTCATTTCCGATCGCCTCAATGTCCTTGAGCGTTTGAAATACGTTACCACTTAAGGTGACATCACTGACAGGTTCTGCTAATTTGCCGTCGCGAATCATGTAACCTTGAGCCGCTGCAAAGGTAAACATTTCACCGTTGGTTTGTCCTCCCAGCATCCGCACTGCATAAACTCCTTCTGCGATGTCACCAATCATGTCATCAAAAGAATTTTCTCCAGATTCGATCGCCGTATTAGTCATGCGCACCAAGGGCATAAAACTAGCACTTAAAGCCCGCGCATTTCCCGTGGGACTTTCGCCCATTTTGCCGGCAGTTTCCCGATTGTGCATTCGAGTGGTTAAAACCCCATTTTTAATTAAATGCTTGCACTGGGCGGGTACGCCTTCGTCGTCGTATTTCAATGTTCCGGGTAATCCTGGTAAGGTGGCATCATCGATGACATTCAATTGTTCGATGGCGACTGGTTTACCCAAGGTCAACAATTCCTGCATTTTGGGGTTTTCGTAAATGCCGTCTGCTTCCGATAAATGGCCGAAAGCTTCGTGAATAAATACCCCTGATAAATAAGGGTCTAAAATGACTGGATACTGGCCACCTTTGACTGATTTTGCTTCTAGTTGACTGACAGCTCGGACGGCAGCACTCTTAACACGATCTTCAATATTTGTCAAGACATTGTAGTCCGATCGCGAATGAATCGACTCAAACCCTTGGCGGACAATGCCGCCGTCACCACGGGCGATCGCGCCAAAACGTCCGGTGACATCCAATCGCTCTTGAGCGATGGAAGTGCCTTGGGAATTTACAAAATAAGTAATCCCAAATCGATCGCTATAACCGGCAATTGTAGTCTGAATCCGCGGGTCATAATCTAATAACAATTGGTTGTAAGATTCCAGCAATTGTCGCTTTTGGGCTAAAGTAATCGAGCGAGGATCGCTACCTAATTCCACCGCTACATAATCTTGAATCGGGGTGACATCTGCTAGTATAGTTTTTTCGCTACCTACTAAGCGAGACTGAATTACAGATTCTTCAATGCGGTCTTTTAATTCAGCCAAACCATTAAAAGTGACAAAACTCCAGCCACCTTTGTGACAGGCGCGGATACCACCAGCGAGGCTAAAACTGCGGTTGACAGCATCCAACTGAGGCCCACGAAAACTAATGGCTGTTGACTCGCTTTGTTCGAGGCGAACTTCTAGATAATCTACCCGATCGCGGTAGGGTGCGATCGCTTCCATCAATTGTTCCTGCATCTATTTGTCCCTAGGAGTGATTCGCCTTAGCGTTGTAAAGAATAGCTAACTTTATTTTAATCCGCTGAATC
>RDXH01000001.1 GCA_004292745.1 Oscillatoriales cyanobacterium
GGCGGTTGAAACCAGGTTTACAAAAACAAAGCAGACGGCGGTTGAAACCGCGCCTACAAAAACAAAGTCCGCCTCCGCGGACTGAAGACAATAACATAATCTTTTAACTGGTTCCCAGGCTCCAGCCTGGTAACGAGTAATCTAAAATATAAAATCTGAAATGGTATAAACTAATGGTTCTTCAAATCCCATCGAGTTCCAAAGTACCAACTGTCACCTGGGAAGCCCTACCAGCAGACTTTATTTTACCGGACGATCCCGTGGAAAATATTCAACAACCGCCCCTTGCTGCCGCTCTCACCGATGCTTTGGGGGCTGCTGGACGCATTGGGCCTGCGCTAATTGGTTCCAATTTTGGACTGGTAGCGACTATAAATAAGCAGACATTAGTCAAAGCACCGGATTGGTTTTACGTGCCGCAAGTGCATCCAGTTGCTGAGGGGACGATTCGCCGCAGCTACACGCCCAATCTGGAGGGTGCGCCGGTATCGGTGGTGATGGAGTTTTTGTCTAACGAAGATTACGCCGAACTGTCGGTGCGATCGACTCCTCCCTACGGTAAGCTCTACTTCTACGAGCAGATTTTGCAAGTGCCCACCTATGTTACCTACGATCCCTACAATCCCAAGCTGGAAGTGCGGTATCTCCAAAATGGGGCCTATCAAGCCCAGACTGCTGATGCTGAAGGACGGGTGCGGATTCCAGAGTTAGATTTGTGGCTGGGGATTTGGCCGGGGGAACGGCTGGGACAAACTATTAACTGGCTGCGCTGGTGGGATGAAGCTGGAAATTTGCTGCTGTGGAGTTCGGAACAGGCGGAATATGAACGGCTGCGGGCCCAACAGGAACGGCTGCGCGCGGATTTATTGGCGGCAAAGTTGCGGGAGTTGGGTGTTGATCCCGATCGGCTAACGTGAAAAGAGAGGACTAAAGTCCTAACTACGAACCTAAAAATGGTTTGTAGTTAGGACTTTAGTCCTGATTATGAACTTATAGCAACTGTCAACTGTCAACTGTCAACTGTCAACTGTCAACTGATTACCGATTAAGTTGCAGAGGGAATTGTGATATCCACAGATTGCACTTTTACCGAAGTTCCCAAACTCGATAATGGTGGTTGAATTCCCGCAGTATTTCCCACTACTAATGTCACCAAATTCTCCGGTTTCAAGTAAGTATTAGCGACGCGCTGTACGTCAGCAATTGTGGCTTTTTCCACGCTGCGACGGTAGCTAAAAATGAAATCTTGCGGATAACCGTAGTATTCGTAGTTCATTAAGCGCGCCAAAGTTTGACTGGGGTCTTCAAATTTGAAGATGAAGGAATTGATTTTTGAATCTTTAGCAAAAGCTAATTCTTCCGGGGTTATTGCTTCGGTGCGAATGCGATCGATCTCCGTGTTAATGGCTTTGATAAATGGTACGGTTGCTTCGGATCGCGTTTGGCCTCCTGCGACGAATACCCCTGGATAGTCAAACCTCGCACTCCAAGCAGCATAGACTGAATAAGCTAAGCCTTGGCGCGATCGCACGTTATTGAACAAACGACCACCAAAACCGTTCAAAACCCCATTCATGACATCCAAAGCACCGTAATCTGGACTATTGAGCATTCCGCCCAAATGTCCCATTTGCACGTAACTTTGAGTTAGTTGGGGCTGATTTACGAAAAATATGCCACCTTTATTCGCTGCTGATACAGTGGGTAAGGGTGGCACTTCTGCCATCTGAGTCGGTTCCCAGTTACCGAATTTTTGCTCGATGAGCGATCGCATTTTTGCCGTATCAAAGTCCCCAGAAATCCCCAAAATCATATTCTTGGGATGGAAATACTTCTGGTAAAAACCCACCAAATCTTCGCGGGAAATATTCGCCAGGGTTTTGTATTCTACCGTGCGGGCGTAAGGACTGCGATCGCCATAAATCAGTTTTTGAAACTCCCGGCTGGTAATGTCGTCGGGATTGTCATTGCGGCGCGCGATTCCACCTTGCTCTTGTTTTTTAGCTAAATCCAACTTTTCCTGAGCAAAAATTGGCTGTTGAATGACTTCGGCAAACAAGTCAAATACAGGCTCTATATCCTCAGCTAAAGCACTAAAATTAGCGCTTCCCGAAGTAGCGCTAATCCCCGTTTCTACCGAGGCAGCACGACGCTCTAGCAACTGATTTAGTTCGTCTGACGTATGCTTTTTCGTACCGCCAGTGCGCATGACTGTCCCAGTTAAATTTGCCAGTCCGATTTTCTCGATTGGCTCAAATCTTTCTCCGGTGCGAAATAGTGCATTTCCTCCGACTAAGGGCAGTTCTTTGTCTTCCATTAAGTAGACTCGCATCCCATTTTTAAGTTCAAAGCGAGTGTATTTAGGTAGTTTCAATTCTGGTAGTGCCGGAAATGTCAATTCGTCGTAGTGCTTCGGTCCCGCCGCGAAGGAAGGTAACAAATTAAATGTTGATAATGAAACTGTAAAGAAGCAAAGCGCCAGCAGAAATAACTTGACTTTTTTCAGTTTTAATTTAGTCCTTTTCATTCTTTCTCCTAAGTTGCCTGTGGTAACTATTCTATCTCTTAGTCTGCGGAGGCAGACTTCGTTTGTGTAGACGCGGTTTCAACCGCCGAGTATAAATCGAGGCAGAGCCTCTGGATATTCGTTCCCAGGCAGAGCCTAGGAACGAGTCTTCCTTCTTCCTTCTTCCTTCTTCACATCGATCTTCTTCCTTCTTCACATCGATCTTCTTCCTTCTTCCTGAAGCGGTTCAGCCAGCGGAGTCGAAGGGCCTTCTTCCTTCTTCACATCGATCTTCTTCCTTCTTCCTTCTTCCTTCTTCACATCGATCTTCTTCCTTCCTTCTTCCTTCTTCACATCGATCTTCTTCCTTCCTTCCTTACTTACAGTGGTAAAAGCTTACCAATAGTCTTATTTTCAGGGCGGAAAGTTTTCTGGGCGACTCGTTGAATATCCGTGGGACCTACCTTAGCTATAGCATCCAATTGCTTAAACAAATTGCGCCAAGAACCAGTTTTTACTTGATAATCCAGCAGGGAAAATGCCATGCCCATGTTAGAATCGAGCGATCGCAATAAACCAGCCCTCGCCTGAGTTTTCACTTGCTCCAATTCCTCAGCAGAAACCGGCTCTGTTTTCAGGCGATCGATTTCCTTGCTCAAAGCCACCGCCACCTCATCAACCGTGCGCCCCGGAGCAGTTTGAGCGTAAAATAACATTAAATTCGGATACTTTTCTCCCGGATAACCGCTAAAACCTTGAGCCGCCAAAGCTAATTGCTTTTCTACTACTAAAGATTTGTAAAGTCGAGAAGTGCGACCATCGCTGAGCAAAGAACCAATTATGTCATAAATCGCATTATCGGGATGATTCATCGCAGGTCTGTGGTATCCTTCCAAATACCAAGGTTGAGTTTGCAATTTCAGCGTTACTTCCTTAGTTTGGGTTTGGGGAGGTTCGACAATTTGCAATTGAGGAGCCGCTGGCTTGGCTTTGTAGCGGCCGAAATAAATTTGCGCTAGTCGCTTCACCTCCGAGGCTTTCACGTCTCCTACCACTGCAACAGTCAGCTTGCTGGGGACGTAATGAGTGTCAAAAAACTTTTGTACATCGCTACGGCTGAGGTTTTGAATGTCTTGAGTGTAGCCAATTACGGGGCGACGATAGGGATGGACAGAGAAAGCTTTGTCAGCAAAAAGTTCCACCATTTGTCCGATCGGGGAATTTTCGGTTCGCATTCGGCGCTCCTCTAGAATCACCTGTTTTTCTTTGTAAAATTCCCGAAATACTGGTTCTAGAAATCGCTCCGATTCCAGGGACATCCACAGTTCTAATTTATTAGCTGGCAGGCTATAAAAATACATTGTGGCGTCGGTAGAAGTGGCGGCATTGAGCCCGACTCCGCCTGCTTGTTCGACAATTTTGCCAAATTCGTTGCGTTTGACAAATTGCAATGCTTCGCTTTCAACTTTGTCAAATTCTGCTTGGAATTTAGCGACTTCTGCGGTTTTACCGCTGGCTTTGGCTGCTTGGATTTGCGCGAAGAGTTTGTCTTGTTTTTCTAGGAGTGGTTTTTCAGCTTTGTAATCAGTAGTGCCAATTTGGGGCGTGCCTTTGAAGGCTAAATGTTCGAGGTAGTGCGCGACTCCTGTTTGCCCGTCGGGCTCGTTTGCTCCTCCCACGTCAGCATGAATTAGAAAGGATGCTACGGGTGCTCTTGGTCTTTCTAGTACGATGAATGTCATGCCGTTGTCAAGCTTAAATTCGCTGACTTGGCTAATTACTCGATCGAGCGATGGGACGACAGACACTGCTGTGGAGCCGTTAGCAGGGTTTTCGCGGGCGAGGGCGATTTGGGGGCTAATTCCCCACCACAGCACCACAGCGGCCAGCAGGGAGGCTAGGAGTCGTATTTTGGGTTTGGGGGATTCCCTAGGGGATAGTTTCGGTTGACGAGGTTTTGGAGACGGCGGGATCATGGGATTTGAGATTTGAGATTTGGGATTGGGCATTGTCACAAAGCAAGATGTTTATGCCGAATAAAAGAGATTCTTTTTTTAAGCATAAAGATTTTTTGAGTCATAAGCGATCTGTTGCGTCGCAAGTGCTACGCTGATACAGCCAAGCTCAAAAATGATCTAGGGTTGAACAATCAAGTTTTGAGTTTAAGATTAAAGTCACTTACAACTTAAAACTTAACATAATTTAGTCCCTCAGTCCCTAAGTCGATATTCCAATTCGCCAATTACCGATTACAAAGCTATGCGAATTTTTAATCAGTCTCCTCCTGCTGAAACAGAAACCAAGAAACGGATTTTACAAGCGGCTCAACGCTTGTTTGCTCGTAGTGGATATGATGGCACTACCACTCGCGATTTAGCAGCGGCGGCGGGAGTGGCAGAGGGGACTCTGTTTCGGCATTTTGATAATAAAAAAGCAATTTTGATTGAGGTAGCCACAGAAGGATGGGTGGAATTACTGACTGATTTGTTGACGGAATTAAGCGAAATGGGCAGTTACAAAGCTGTGGCTCAGGTAATGCGGCGGCGGATGCTCAATATCCGCGAGAATAGCGACATGATGCGGGTGTGTTTTTTGGAGGCGCAATTTCACCCAGATTTGCGCGATCGAATTCAGTTAGAAGTAATTGGGAAGATGAGTGAGGTAGCCGAGGCTTTTTTTGAAACTGCGATGGAAAAAGGAGTTTATCGGAAGATGAATCCCAAGATTGTGGCTCAGGTGTTTTTGGGGATGTTTGCAGTTGCAGGTTTTAGTCAAAATACGATTATGGAACCCAATGCTTCTCCGCAGCAAATGCAGGAAATGGCAGAAGGGCTCGCCGACATTTTTCTCAATGGGGTTTTAATTAAAGATGAGTAATTACTCTATAAACTCGTACATTTGTTGCACCCAATTCTCCCTATTTTCCTGCCACTCCTCGCTTACTACTTCCCAAATTGTATTGCTTTCTAGTTCCAACAATAGACTTGATACTTCTTCAAGAGTAGATGCTATTTGACATTCTTTTATCCAACTTTTACGGAGCTTTTTCCATTGACTTTGTACGGCTTCTGGCTGAAAGTTTGATTCTAATTCAACTAGCAGCATTGCTAGTTGTTTTTCGTCAATGGCTGCTGAAACCTCGCTCACCCAATCGTCGCGAATTTGTTTCCATTCTTCCGTCACTGCTTCCCATTCGAGGTTTGCTTCAAACTCTAACAGTAATTGGTTTAGTTCTACCATGTTAAATTTTGTCTTGTTTGCAGTTTGTGCTAGGATTTTACAAAAAATATTGATTCATCCTGTGGATTCTTTATAATGATTAATGAATTTACTAAGATTCAGTGGGTTCAGAGAGTGTTGTGGATAGGGATTGGTTGTCAACATGGAACATCGAGAGAATTCATCGAAAACGCGATTCAACAAGTATGCCGCAGCTATCATTTAGCGTCAAGTGCGATCGCCGGTGTTGCGACAATAGACACGAAAGCCAATGAAGCCGGAATTATCGAACTTTGTCACGATAACAACTGGCCTTTGAAAACTTTTTCTGCTAGTGTCTTAAATTCTGTAGAAGTTCCCCATCCTTCAAATATGGTAGTGGCCAAAGTAGGGACTAAAAGTGTAGCAGAAGCCGCTGCACTTTGCGCGATCGAACTGAACTATTGTCCCATTGTCCAAAACAGGCAAGATGCCTGTTCCATAAAGAGTGAATATTGTTGTAGGGTGGGCAAGATGCCCACCCATGAAAGGCTTTTAGTTCCTAAACAAATATTTCGATCGGAAGAAAAAGCAGGCTCTGTAACTGTAGCCGTTGCAGTTTGCCCGATCGCCCATAGGGGATAAGATGTTACATATCCAAAGAGCGATCGGCATTCACAAATCGACCAATCAAGCCAGAAACAAAGGACAAAACAATTGAACCAAACAAAGCAGGCCAAAAACCATTAACGGCAAAACCGATACTGAAAACACCAGCCAACCACGACGCCAAGGAAAGCGAAATCGCATTCACCACAAATAAAAACAAACCCAAAGAAAGAATGCTCAAAGGCAGCGTCAACAATGTCAGAATCGGCCGCACCACCGCATTCACAAATCCGATCGCCACGGCTGCGAGCATCGCCGCCGGAAAGCTAACTACTGTGATACCTGGTACAATGTTAGCTGTAATCACCAGGGAAACTGCTGCTACTACCCAAGTTAATAAAAAACTTAGCATATCGTTTTTTTCGTCTCCATCACTATTAATTGACATCTTAACTCTTGAGTCGATCGCCCAAAGTTCGGAATACACTACCAAATATCCACCTTGCGAGAACACCCAACTTATGAAACTCCGGCTACTAGCTACCTTCCTATTGACACTCTGTATCTTAATCTTCCCCCTGCAGGCTTGGGGCCAATCTAAATATTATGCCCCACCCCTGTCCTTTAGCAACGCCGAACTGACAAGACGCGATTTTTCCGGTCAAGTTTTGCGGGAGGCTGAGTTTTCTAACGCTAATATGGATTTGACTAATTTTTCTAAGGCCGATTTGCGGGGAGCAATTATGAGTGCTTCGGTGATGACTCAGGCGAATTTACATGGAGCAAATTTAACTAATGCGATGATCGATCAAGTTAAATTTACTAATGCCGATCTCAGTGACGCCATTTTAGCAGAAACTATTTTGCTGCGTTCTACCTTTGAAGGAGTTAATATCACCGGGGCTGATTTTACTGATGCCATTATGGATGGCGCACAAATCAAAGAATTGTGCAAAATAGCTAGTGGGAGTAATTCACAAACGGGCATTGATACTCGCGATTCTTTGGGATGTCGCTGAAGTCATCGGAGGGCCGGCACGGCGGCACAGCCCCTACCAAGAAAAACCACCTTGGGGCGTTCTTCTTCCTTCTTTTCCCCCCTTGGGGGGGGCAGGGGGGGGTTCTTCTTCCTTCTTCCTTCTTCCTTCTTCCTTCTTCCTTCTTTTCCCCCCTTGGGGGGGGGCAGGGGGGGGTTCTTCTTCCTTCTTCCTTCTTCCTTCTTCCTTCTTCCTTCTAATTATGAACACCAAAACTTCTAAATCTGGCAATTTGATGATGCGGTTGGCATTAAGCGCGATCGCCTTTTCCACTTTTTTCCTACCTCAACCAACCTTCGCTCAAGCTAGTAGCTTAACCAATGCCCAGCCCCTGCAAGACTTTCAAACTAACGACAATCCCGATCCTTTTTCCGGCGGCAATGGCGGCAGCCGAGTATTGGATTTAATTCACCGATCCCGATTGGGAAACGGCCGCAGCATGGAAGAATTTAGTAGCGAAAACCGACAAAATTTAAACGATGCGGCCGCGGAATTTCGGAATAAACAGCGCCTACTGCTGGAAAAACCAGCAGTAGCTTCACCAGAGGGAACACCCACTGAAATTACCGCACCTATTCCCTAAATTTCCTCCTACTCTGTTAGTGCGCGCACCATCGGGACAAAAGTTTGTGTAGACACGGTTTTTAACTGCCGGGATGCGCCTTGACAAACCCCCCAAATACGGCCATACCGTAATATTTCCAAGGGACTGCGATCGCCTCAAATCCCGCTTGGGCTAGCATGGCCAAATGTGTATAGAGTGTCGCTAGGCGATCGGGATGAGAATACCCATAAGATACACTCGTCCCCACATTCCCGCGAATTTCTGCCAACTTTTCCCCCTGACTTGCAGCCCACTCTTCCCGCGCCACTTGATAAATCTTTTGCACGATCGCCGATTCTGCTAACATCGGATCGGCATTCCAAAAACAGCCATGAGGATTCAAATTTTCATAAATACGTTCAAACAATTTCAACTTCATTTCATCATCCAGATGATGAATTGCCAGAGATGAAATACAAGCATCAAATTTATCACGCAAACCCGAAAAATTGGGATTAGTTGCCCATTCTCCAAAATCCAACTCCACTCCAGTCCACCTAGATCCATATCCTGCCAACTCTATTTTGGCACGAGCAAAATCAAGCATTCGTGGTGAATAATCCAAAGCAACTATTTCCGCAGATGGATAGCGCTGGAGAACTTTTAAACTAAGTTCTCCGGTACCGCAACCCAATTCTAAAATCCGGTGGTTCGCATTAAATATACAACCTGCTAATACATCCAGCATTTCATCATATTTAGGCAAAATTCGCCGAATGCCGATATCAAAATCCGCAGTATTGATAAAAACTTCTCCCGGCAATATCTCCTTGTTTACAGGTGAGGCACTAGAATTAGAATTCACGATCGCTAACCATAAACTACAATTGTTATCTTAACCGACATACATAAATAACTACAACTAGCGTTATTAAGTTATGCGTACTTTTACGGATAACTCAAGCCATTGCAGTAAACAATTATAAACAACCTCTGACACTCTACTGTCTTTCTCTAACTCTCATGCCCTAAAAATCCCCTAAAAAAGCAGTGTTATGTTGGTAGTAAATCAAAATAACCATCAAACCTCACACTTGAGGATACCATGCAACACTTAATTTCTGGCAGTCTGGCGGCGATGGGTCAATTAGTTTACAAACGAGTTATCCTAGCAGTAACAATCCTATTCTGTGTAGGTGTAGCCATAGCGATGACCAATATGTCGGAGCTTTCATCCACCCTAATTGCATCCCAAGCACTCCAAAATGCCACCCTCTATGCTCAAGCCATTAAAGAAGCCCGCACCCTTTACAGTTCCGATGCTATCAAACCCCTAACCACCGCTAATGCGATTAGCTTCACCCACGACTACAATCCCACAAAAACCAAAGTAACAGTACCAGTACCAGCAACATTTTTGATAGAACTCGGTCAACATATCACCCAAAAAAATCCAGAAGTATCAGTTCGTCTGTACAGCAACTACCCATTTCCTTGGCGGGAAAAAGAAGGTGGGGCTAAAGACAATTTTGAACGAGAAGCCCTCAGCTATTTGACGAAAAATCCCACAGCCAACTTTTTTAGAAGAGAAGATTATCTCGGTAAACCAGCATTTCGATATGCAGAAGCAGACATTTTAACTCCTAGCTGCGTTAATTGCCACAACACCAACTCCTACAGTCCTAAAAAAGACTGGAAAGTAGGAGATGTGCGGGGCATATTAGAAATTACTCAACCTCTCAATACCATCACTCAAAAGACTCACAGTGGACTCAAGAACTTGTTTTTCCTATTAGTTGGACTTTCAGTATTAGGGATATCAGGATTAAGTTTAGCTATCAGCAGATTGCGCCAAAATGCTAAACAATTAGAGCAGCGTGTCCGGGAACGAACAGCCCAATTGCAAGAGACAAATATAGAATTGGTAAAAGAACAAGAAAAGAGCGATCGCCTGTTGCTCAACATTTTACCAGAATCCATTGCAAATAAGCTAAAAGACGGTCAAAACACGATTGCTGATGCCTTTGCCGAAGTCACGATTTTATTTGCTGATATCGTCGGCTTTACCGTACTTTCATCTCAGATATCTGCGGAAGAATTGCTCATTTTTCTCAATGAAATATTTTCCGCCTTCGATAGTCTGACAGAAAAATACGGCTTGGAAAAAATTAAGACCATTGGCGACGCTTATATGGTAGTTGGAGGCTTGCCAAATCCCAGTACCAACCACGCCGAAAAAATTGCAGAAATGGCTTTAGATATGCAGCAGGAATTAGTTAAATTTAACGCGAAATATCAGGCGGCAATTAACCTTCGCATCGGCATCAATACAGGCCCAGCAATCGCCGGAGTTATTGGCACTAAAAAATTCATTTATGACCTCTGGGGCGATGCCGTCAATACAGCAGCACGCATGGAATCCCACGGACTTCCTGGCACTATTCAAGTCACCAAATCTACCTACGATATTTTGCGAAATAAATATCAGTTTGAAGACAGAGGAATTATCCATGTTAAAGGAAAGGGTGATATGAATACCTATCTGCTGGCGGGTAGATTAGTTAGTTCACAGTCAGTTTAAATTGTATATGATAAGTCAGGGGGCATTCTCATAAATACTGACTGCTGATTTTTTCCTTCTCATAATTAGCCATTTGCAAAACAGTAATTTTATGTCATTCAGGTTTTTGTCATTTTTAGGTTTTTTCAAATCTCGCTTATCTCGCCAAATAGCCCTGTGGGTATTTGCGAGCATTTTAGTAATAGAAGCAATTATTTTAGTTCCCTCTTATTTTCGGCGGGAAGATGAACTATTAATGCAATTAGAACAAGTATCTCGCGCTACTATTGATTCCCTAGTATTTTTGCTCAAACAAGATATCTCCGATCGCCTTTTTTTGGAAAACCAAGTAAAAACTGCGATCGAACAATCAAAAATCATCTTAGGATTATCTATTTACATGACCAATGGTCAGCTAATATATACATTTGGCGAAGCACCAGAAATAAAATTAGAACAAACAAAAAATGAGCGAATTTTACGCAAGCACTCTCTAGATTGGAAACGCTATGATGTTGCTTGGACTAATGAATATCTGGGAGGAAATTATACTTTAATTGTCCGCCACGATGCTTCATCTGTTCAACCAGAATTATACGCATTTATCTGGCGGATATCAATTTTAGTGCTGATTATAACAGCCTTTGTTACTACTGTGACTATGCTATTTTTAGGAGGAACAGTAATTGCACCTATCTTGAGACTGCGGGATGACTTGATAGCTGCGGGAGATGCTTTAAGCCAAAATCGTATACAACCAGATTTCTATTCTTTTTCAGTCAAGCGAGATGATGAATTAGGAGAAGTAATGGTGGCTTTCAATCAAATGTTTTGCCGAGTCTATAAAGAAATTGCCCAGCGACAAGCAGCGGAAGAAATATTGCGTGCAGAACAAGAAAAATCCGAACGTTTATTATTAAATATCTTACCAAAAACCATTGCCGATCGCCTAAAAACAGGTCAAATCAACATAGCTGACGGATTTGCAGAAGTCACCATTTTGTTTGCGGACATTGTGGGATTTACCGAAATCTCCTCCCGCACGTCTCCCCAACAATTAGTCGAATTACTGAACAAAATATTTTCAGCATTTGACAATTTAAGCGAGCAATATGGACTGGAAAAAATTAAAACAATCGGTGATAATTATATGGTAGCTGGCGGTTTACCAGTCTCCTGTGAAAATCACGCAGAATCTATTGCAGAAATGGCCCTAGAAATGCAGGAACAAATTATGAAATTTAGCGACGAAAGCGGCCAACCACTCCAGATTCGGATTGGCATTAATACAGGTCCAGTAGTCGCCGGTGTCATCGGCACAAAAAAATTTATTTACGACTTATGGGGAGATGCTGTCAACACAGCAAGCCGCATGGAATCCCAAGGATTTCCTGGTAAAATTCAAGTCAGTGATTCAACCTATAAATTGTTGTGCCATAAGTATTTATTGAAAACACGCGGTACAATTAATGTCAAAGGCAAAGGAGACATGACTACTTATTATCTAATTGGGAAGAAAAATTAAAAGAGGAGAAATTGTGGACAAACGTGAAGAAGTGACGATCGCCGAATATCAACTAACAGCCGAATCATTCCGAGAAGGAACATGGCATCACGATGTCTCCCAAAATCGGGACGCACTGACCGCTACCATGCCCTGCAACCCCGGTAAAATCCTAGATCTAGGGTGCGGGCCAGGACGAGATTTGGTGGCGTTTAAAAGCCAAGGACATAGAGTTGTCGGTTTAGATGCCACACCCGCATTTGTAGAGATAGCTAAAAAGTTATCTGGATGCGAAGTTTTGCACCAATCTTTTCTGAACTTAGATTTGCCAAAAGCCGAATTTGACGGTATTTTTGCCAATGCTTCCCTGATTCATGTTCCTAGAGATAAAATGGTGAAAGTGCTGACAGATTTGCACAAAGCCCTAGTGATTAACGGTGCAATTGTGATGTCAATGTGCCGGGGAGACTGGGAAGGCTACGACGAGCGACCGACAGGAAAACGCTATACTACTGGATGGGAATACCATACTTTAGCACCTTGTTTGGAACAAGCCGGATTTGCAATTGTCAATCATTACTATCGTCCACCGGGTTTACCACGCGAAGCTCAATCTTGGGTAGTGATAGTGGGAAAAAAAATCTAATGGGAATCGGGAATTGGGAATTTGTCTCCTCTCTTCCTCTGTGATCTCTGCGCCCTCTGCGGTTAAAGAAAAAAAATATTTACAAATCGATAAAGGATTGTTATAATACTGCACAAGACAAAAAGTAAAGCTATCATAAACATTAATATGACAGAGAAACTCCACATTTTTTTAGCAGGTGCTAGCCGAGGTGTCGGTAGAGAAATTGCGAAATGTTTGACAGCACAAAACATTGAAGTAACTGCATTTTTGCGATCGCCCGAAACCAGCCCAGAATTAGCAGCAATGGGCATCAAAGTCACTCTGGGCGATGCTTTGGACTCGGAGGCTGTGGATGCAGCCATGACTGGTAGCGCACCAATTGATGCCGTAATCAGCACCATCGGAGGCTTGCCAAAAGATGGACAAAGAGCAGATTATTTAGGCAACAAAAACTTGATTGATGCGGCTGTCAAAGCCGGAGTAAAAAAGTTTATTTTAGTTTCCTCCATCGGTAGTGGTAATACTGCCGGCGCTTTGCCACCCCAAGCTTTAGAAACCTTGGGTCCAGTATTAATCGAGAAGGAAAAAGCCGAAAATCACTTGATAGCAAGTGGGATGATTTATACTGTGATTCGTCCGGGTGGGCTCAAATCAGAACCTGCAACGGGAAATGGTGTTTTAACTGAAGATTGTCGAGTTGCTGGCACTATTCATCGGGCTGATGTTGCGCAGTTAGTTTGTCAATGTCTAGTTTCTGATGTTGCTAATAATCGGGTTTTGTCGGCTGTAGATAAACAAATGGTTTATGGTAGTCCAGAATTTAAAGTGTTAAATTTTTAAGGGCTGACACGGCTTAATTGTAGGAGGAGACGGCAGTGGCCAAAGCGTGTCAACTTAAGCTGTCAGCCCGCCAAGTCTGTTAGTCATTCCACGAGTCCAACCGGGGTTGAAACCCCTGTCTAATAGAAGACAGTCCCCTCAAAGAGGACTCAAGAAATCATCAGTCCTCTTTGAGAGGACTTGCGCTTTGAGGCAGGGGTTTCAACCCTTGCCGGACTTGCCGGACTGTGAAATGAACCTTAAGTTGACACCTATGGGCATTGCCGTGTCCTCTTAAGAATCAAAACGCTTAATGTACGATCGCCCCATCGCCCAATCTAAAACCAAACCGGCGATCGCAAATAATACCACACTCTCAACACTCCCAACCACAAAGGGCAATAACTCCTGTACCACAGGCAATTTCCCAGCCTCAAAAAACCATCCCGCATCCAACTGTCCAAAAGCCCGCACCAGCCCAAAAGCCAAAACCACACCGGATTTTAGCTGCGGATTAGTATCGGTGCGAATGGCATAGCGGTAAGTGACACCGAATAGAAAACCAGCCAAAAGGGCGATCGACCCTTTAAAAGCAAAATTTAGGTCGATCGCCTCTACCTGCAATCCCGCCAGAAAATCAAACCTAGGGACTAGAATCAAGCTATTAATAAGGGCGATCGCCCCAAAACCCCAAAACATCCCAAAAGCAGCAACAGCCCCTGCTTTCAAAGATTCCACCCGTTCAGCAGCACTAAAATTCGACAAATCCTTCACAGGCCCCTCATTTCAAAAATGGCTCAAATTGACTTATCATAAGGTTTGGAGTCATTTTGTACAGTTTGTTAAATAGCTATGGATATTTTGTCACTCGGTTGGGTTTCGGTGCTAGTTCTGTTCTCCTTCTCGATTTCAATGGTCATTTGGGGACGCAACGGTTTCTAGGTTTCACAATAGCTTGCGGGGCAGATATTGTGAAGTACCCCAACTATAGCAAAGCTTTAGTTAGGGTACTTCACAACTATTCATTGTCCATTTCATCGGGATTAGGTAGTAATGGTTCAAGCAATCCTAGGAGTTCTGGGATATCAGCTTGAATAACATCCCATAGGGTGTCGAAATTGAGTCTATCATAATGATGGGTAAGAATGTCTCTCATTCCAGCAATCTCTCGCCAGGGAACTTCAGAATACTGGTTCCGAAATTCTGCTGACAGTCGCTTAACAGCTTCTCCCATCACAATGACTTGATAAAAAATTGCAGATTGTTTTTCCTCATTGGTTTCCAATACAGATTTATCTAGTCCCTCAGCAAATTGCAAAACTCGTCGTACAGCGCTGATAATATCTAGTAATGAAGCCCGATCTCTGCTAGCCTTATCCCTGCTCATAAATCACCTGTGCTGTCTGAAGAATTTCAGGGCGACGAATCCAATTTTCACTTTTTTCGATAGATTGTTTGAGCGCAATATCTACCGAGCGCCCAAAGCGTGATTCCAGTTCGTGTTTGATTTTGGCAAGAGTCAATAATCCCTGGCGTGCTTTGGGTGCAAATTTTACCAGAATATCAATGTCACTATCTGCTTGAAAATCCTCGCGCAACACAGAGCCAAACAGTGCCATTTCCACAATTTGCCACTGTTGACAAAATGCAGAAATTTCGATTTGGGAGAGTCCTAATCGTTGTTGGATTTTGGGATTGAGATCCGCTAGTGTTTTTTGCATTTTTTGTTCAGTTTGTAGAAGACTACGACATATTGCAATACGCTTGGGTTAACACTGTTAATTCCCGGAGATCCCCCTCGCATCCCCACCCCCCCCCTAGCCCCCCCACCCCCCCCTGCCCCCCCCAAGGGGGGATGGGGGAAGGGGGACGAAAGAGAAGACTCTTGTCCCCCCCTTCGATCGGGGGGCTAGGGGGGATCTGTCTTATCTGAACCGTATTGCAATTGCACCATCAATGTAGGGTACGACAAATTGCACTATCAATGAACCGCTCCTACTAATTCATAATGTAAAAGCATCAATTTGGTGGCGGGAATTGTCTCCATCGCATAAGTTGTGCCATCTTGATGAGAAAATTCTACCTCAAAAGCACTGCCATCAAATTCCATCACAACTGTTCCGACTTGTCCTTTAAACAATTTAATCATTTGTTTGGTTTCAAAATGAGTTGCTTCTAAGTCTTCTGTTAAAGCAACAATATCTAGCTCTTTAATTATTTCCATTATTTTCACCTCACTATTCATCGGTGAACCACCCCATGCCCCATGCCCCATGCCCAATTCCCCATGCCCCATGCCCCATGCCCGATGCCCCATGCCCCATGCCCAATTCCCCAGTACCAATAAAAAAGCCAGGGATAGATATCCCCAGCTAGAAACATAACAGATTAAGTTTTGAGAATTCGTGGGTCGCTCTTTTCAGAATCCTATCGTACCCACTCCTAGCCCAATTAAATCAGGGTAATGTCAGTAGCCGATAGACCCGGTTTGTTGTTCAGGATGGCCAGCGTCACCCCTGGGTTAGGACCAGCAGTACCATCAGGGTCATACCCTAGTCGTCCGTCTTCAGCTTGATAGAAGAGGAATCCTTGATTGGTAGCAGCCCCTGCTGGACCAAAACGGCTACTGTAAGCCCCAGTCTCAAGCACCAACAAGGACCCAGAAGAAAGTCGATTGGTGTCAGGAAATGGGTTCAAGGCGCTGAAGCCTGTCTGCTGGAACACCAACTTGTCTTGACCGGACACAAAGTCACCAATTTGGTCTGGGTTGCTACCGGTAGGTAGGAAGTTGGGTGCGCCACCAATACTGACACCCTCGCCGAAGTTGTTGTAGTAGAAGCTGTCATTACCAGATCCACCAATCAGGGTGTCAGCACCAGGCCCGCCACCGAGAGAGTCGTCGCCATCGCCTCCGATCAAATAGTCGTTACCAAAGCCGCCGAGCAACACGTCGTTGCCGCCACCGGCATTCAAGGTATCGTCTCCATCAACTGTTGCAACTGCTCCGCTGGGAAGAGTAGCTGGGCCGCCATACAGTGTGTCATTCCCGCTACCGGTAGTAATCACATCAGTACCATTGGCACCAAAGATGAGGTTGTTGCCCTGGTCGTCGTTAATCACGTTCGTCGTTGTACGACCGGTAAAGTCAACAGTGCTGGCGTAGGAGATGAAGTCGTTACCCGCAGAGTCACCGACCAGAGTATCGCGCACAGTACCAAAGACGATTGTGTCATTTCCTCCACCACCATTCATGATGTTGGTGATGGTGCTGATGACGCCGGCACTAAGATTGCCAATTAAGCTATCGTTACCCAGGCCGCCTTCGAGAGTAATAGAAGTAGGATTAGTACCACCAAAAGTAACATTGGGATTGATAGTATCGTTGCCGTCTCCACCGGAAGCTAGGCTAAAGATACCGCTCAGGCTGTCGTTGTCTGCACCGCCAAGTAACGTATCAGACGCAAAACCACCCTTCAGCGTGTCATCACCCGCTCCACCGTCCAGTAAACTCCGAGAGCCTACATATGTCTGACCCGCTGGGTTAGGTAATGGGTTAAATGTGGGTGGCGTAGTAGTCGATTCGATGAAGTCATTGCCTGCACCTCCGAGGGCGGTATCCTGCGTGGCGAAAACCGTGATCCTGTCGTTACCGTCGCCGCCCTCAAACAAGTTTTTGCCACCACCCGACTGGCCGTAACCGCCAGTGATAGTATCGTTGCCAGCACCGCCCATCAAAGTGATTTTTTCAACGCCGGCAGTCAAAGTCTCGTTGTTACCATTGAATGCGTTGAATTGGGTCTGGATGCCATTCTTAATATATAAAGAATCGTCGCCCTCACCGCCATCCATGTAGCTGCTGCTGCCAACACCCTGCAGCGTGTCTTTGTCTTTACCGCCGTAGAGGCTGTCTCTGATATTGATACCCACAACCAAGTCGTCACCAGAGTCACCCCGCAAGTAGTTGCTTCCTTGATTGCCACCGGAGCCTCCAGATAACGTAAGATTGAGGTTGTTGTCTCCACCTGCTTTGAAGAAACCCAAGGAGTCATTTTGCTTGCCACCGTAGAGGCTGTCTCTGCCCTTGCTCCCGCCCAAAAGTATATCTGCACCCTCATTACCATATATGACGTTAGCTTCGGCAGTACCTTGGACGACATCGTCTCCCGCACCGCCCTGTATCGTAGCGGAGAGTTCAGCGACTATCGTATCATTGCCTCCGTCGCCAAACAGCAAGGCGTCAGTAGCCTGAGATCTAATAGAGTCTTCGTTGTCACCACCGTAGATAGTATCCTTCGAGCCAACGGAAACGATAGTATCGTTATCGGCTTGGCCAAATATTAAGCTGCCGCCCAAGGTAGAAGTTCTGATGAAATCAGCCCCACCTCCGGCGAAGATTGTATCCGGTCCTAGTCCCGTATCGTTCAAATCCCTTACATTAGCATTGTTATTTAGCGTTGTCATTACAGATTCACTCCTCTACTTAATTTGTCATCGCTGTTGCGACTACAGAGACTGCCTAAAACACCGAATGTTTGGATGCCGCTGTAGTTTAACTTGTTTGCTCGTCGCAAGTCTAGTCTAGTTGTGTTAACTCTGTCTAGACTTTCTAGACTGGCTATTTTTTCGTTGTAAGCTTTTATTTTCAATTTCTTCACCCTTTTAATAATCCTAATTGGACCCTCGGAGGTGCTTACGCTCTCGAAGACGCGATTGATATTCTGAATGTTCCATGGTGGATGAGCGAGTTGGGATCGCGTCCGCACCAGGAAATCTGAGATTTAGGATCAAAAAGTGGTTCCGATCTAGGCATTAAAAGTCTACGCCGCGCTTGAGCTCTACCCCCCGATCGCCGTAGTGTTTGTGACAGTATACCTCTGAATGTACACTGGCTAAATCAAAATAAGCGTGGGGTTTATGACAGCGGCCGGTGATAATGATTTCTGTATCGCGGGGCTTGCGTAGCAAGGCTTCCACGATCGGCTCTACCGGCAGCAATTCTAAGTCTACTGTGGGATTGAGTTCATCGAGAATAATTGTTTTATACCAACCGCTGGCGATCGCCGCTTTGGCGATTTCCCAACCCCGTTCAGCTTCGGTGCAGTCCAACTCCTGCTGTTGCCCCCGCCAAACTATAGCATCCCGGCCGCACCGTTGGTGATCCACTAGCTGCGGGTAACTTTGGCGCAAAGCTGCAATTGCCGCGTCTTCCGTATAACCGGTGCCTCCTTTGAGCCACTGCACGATTAACACCCGGTGAGATTGGTCTAAACTAATACCTCTGCCGATCGCCTGCAAAGCTTTGCCCAGAGCACTGGTAGACTTTCCTTTCCCCGCACCTGTGTATATTTCAATACCAGAAATATTGTGTTCGGCTGCTGCGGGGTGGTGGTGGGGTTTCATTTCTGAATGCAAGTCAGCAATATCGAGCAAAGCTTGGGGGGTAGCCCTCCCTGTGGCGATTACTTCTAGATATTCTGGTTTGTGTTTGAGGGTTTGGACTACTTCATCTACTGGGAGCAAACCTAGGTCCAAAACCGGGTTTAATTCGTCTAGTACCACTACAGAATATAGCTCTGAGGCGATCGCCCCTTTGGCGATATCCCAACCGCGCTGGGCTTCGGTGCGATCGAATCTGGTGATAGCTTCTGGCCCAAAATATTCAGCCCTGCCGGTCCGAACTTGGTCGATTAAGTGAGGAAATGCCCGTTGCAAGGCTTCTATGGCCCCGTCTTCGTCGTAGGAGCGGCCTGGTCCCTTGAGAAAGCGCAGCAGTAAGACTCGCGTGGGGGAGTCTGAATTGATACCCAGCCCGATCGAGCGCAAAACCACCCCTAAAGCAGCCTGAGACTTGCCCTTGCTAGCGCCATCATAGACGTGAATCTGACCGGCCGCGCGTTCCGATCGGGATGATGCTGTCCGAATACCAATGCCATTCCTTACCATAATCAATTATTTTAGTCTGTCTTGGGGAGGGTATCTGAGGGAATTTAATGTTTTAATGTTTCTATCCTGTTAATGGATCTGTCTATATTATACTATAAACAAGCTGATAATCTGCTACCATGCCTTGTCCGACAGATTGGCGAAAATGTCCAGGCTGAAAATATCAAGAGGGCAAATTAGCTCGATCGTTGTCGTCCTGTTTGTGCCCGGTGGCGGAATAGATTCTACCCAGCCGTTATAGTTGTAAACTTTATGATTGCCAGTGTTTTTCCATTTCCGACTGTTTTGCTGCAAATTTTAATTTTGTTTGTGGCGATCGCGATCGAATCGTGGTTCCTACAAAAACTACTTAAACTAGACCCCAAAACCAGCGTTGAATATACAACTATCCTCAATTTATCTTGCGCCTGTCTAGGTTGGTTCCTTTTCTTCGGCCTTGAAAGCGTGATGCCAAAAGACCTGCGAGAACAGCTCATAGATTACATGATCTTAGGAGGAGGCCGCGATATTTACCCAGCCATAACTCTGATTGCTGTATTACTTTTAGCAATCACTTTTTTTGCCAAGTGGGAAGGATTAGAATTTCTCCAAAATTTGGTGGCTGGTACTAAAAAAACTTCTAAGCCTCAGTTCATAGGGCCACCCAGCCTCACCAAGCGTCCTCCCCAAAAAACTTTCCAAGTAACCACTGTTTTTGGCGCAATGTTAATTGCCCATACAGTTAGCAATTGTGTCATTCTAACCTTGTTATTTTTGCAAACATCGAATTAAAAAATAGCAAACTTATCGGTGATTAGAAATTACTTAATCCCCGAAAGTATGACCTAGCGTTCTGGTGCATCTGTGTTTTGCAAATATATTCGTAGGGGCGAAGCATGACCGTTGTAAATCTCTGGTTATCACTAACAAATTGTCTGCGGTCATGCTTCGCCTATGCAAAATTGGGATGATCCCTAGGGTTCCATCTTCTGTCTTCTGTCTTCTGTCTTCTATCTTCCATCTTCCATCTTCCATCTTCCATCTTCCATCTTCCATCTTCCATCTTCCATCTTCCATCTTCCATCTTCCTTCTTCCATCTTCCATCTTCCTTCTTCCTTCTATATGATGAAGCAATTTTTAGATATAACCCAGCAACTGACCAAGCTGACAAACAACCTTTTGGAAGTCAATAAAAAAGTCCAAAAGCAGATACTTCCGCCTAAAGTTGTCCACTGGAAAACACCTTTACTGATTAGCATATTGTTGGCATTACTGTCCGTGGCAGCCATCACAGACGGGCCAACCAGAACAACCATTGCTGATTTGAGTTGGTTATCTTTTATAATCTCCATGGGTCTGTTGACCAGTCAGCAACCTTTTGTGATTTACGGAGTCAGTATTAGTCCGTGGGTGACAAGTGTCTTAGTTGGCCTGTGGCTATTAGTCAGATTGCCGCCAGATAATCGTCCCATAGCATGGATAGCAGGACCGCTGATCGCAGTAGTAGTTCTAGCGGCCATAGAAATTTGGAATAGTGAATCCAAATGGGACAAAATTAAATCGCTAATTCAACCGGAATTTTTAATTTTAACCCTGATTCATGTGATGATTTCTTGTTGGTTTGCTTTCCACTTTTTGATTCAAGGTTGGCTGCAAGATTATCCAAGTGTTTTGTCACAAAATTTGAAAGAAAGTCATTATTTAGTGACATTTCAAGGGCCAACAATTAATCGTTCTAGAGGTGTAATTATCCTCAATGAAATGGAAAAATATCTCAAAAATCAAGCAGCAACCAAACCTTGGGCGCAGATAGAACAAATGCTGATAGATATTGACAACGAGCGATTTTTCCTCAAAAATGAAGCGTTGAAAAAACTTCAGATAGTTCCAGAAGATGGGAGTTGGGATGTCAAAACTTCCATCGTCCAAGGAGAGTCTCGTTATCAGTTAGAGATGCAAGCTACTTGGCTGGGACTGGTTTTTAGACCGGAAATATATTCCTTTACCCAGTCCTGCGAAGTGATAAATATTGGTAATGCGGCGACGGTAGACTGTGGGGCTATCAAACGCTCTAAGCCGGGGCTAAAAAAGAATGGAAGTGGAGGAGATAGTCAAGTTTGATCCTGCTGCTAAATACCAATAACCCCGACTCTCCAGAAGTTGTCGGGGTTCTCAAACCAATTACCAATTAGCTAGTAAATGAATCTCCGAAGAATTTTGACAGTTGCCATTAATGTATTTTGGGAAGTAATTCGCGATCGCATTCTTTACTTAATCGTTATTTTTGCTCTGTTGATGGCAGCGACGGTGCGGTTAATCCCGGAATTGGCGGCAACAACAGAGCAAAAAATTATCTTAGATACTGGCTTGGCAGCTATTAGTATTTTCGGTCTAATTGTCACAGTCTTTGTTGCTACTGGATTGGTAAACAAAGAAATTGAAAAACGCACTGTTTACCTGTTAATTGCCAAGCCGATAAGTCGCGCTGAATTAATAGTTGGTAAACACTTAGGGCTGTCGGCGGTACTAGGTGTCCTGGTGGCAGCCATGACTGTTATTTATCTGGCAATTATGAGTTTGAGTCGCATTAATTACCCTTTGCAAAGCATTTTAATAGCTTCACTATTCATCTGGTTTGAGTTGTGTTTTGTCGCCGCTGTCGGAATTTTATTAGGAGTTTTTAGTAGTTCGTTGCTAGCAAGTTTACTGACGTTTGGTGTCTATTTATTGGGACACTCAACGCGGGATTTAGTGGCTTTGGGTAAGTTAACTAAGAATCCTGGCATTGAACAATTGATGATGGGACTTTATCTGATTTTGCCCGATTTGGCTAGATTTAATTTGAGAAATGATGCTGTTTACGGACAAGTTCCTTACTTAGCGGCTATGATTACAAATGTCGGCTATGGTTTGTTGTATGGGGTGCTGCTGCTGTCAATTTCTGTTGCTATATTTTCACGTAGAGAATTTTAAGCCTCATCTTCTATAGCAATCCTCGCATCATTTGTGAATTTCTTACTCCCGGACCTTGCTAAGGTCCGGGCTGGGGTGGGGTAAAAAAATTTACGACTCCTGCAAGGATTGCTATATACCTTCAGCGGGTGCAGTAAAATTGAATTGGTCAGCTAGAATATAGAAAAGATTATCGATCGCCAATCTCGACTA
The DNA here is from genome assembly GCA_004292745.1 of Oscillatoriales cyanobacterium. GTDB lineage: Bacteria > Cyanobacteriota > Cyanobacteriia > Cyanobacteriales > Microcoleaceae > Microcoleus > Microcoleus anatoxicus. The sequence continues at coordinate 22,494 of RDXH01000001.1, forward strand.
AAAATAAAACTTTTATTGGTAAAATGAGGTGTCCTATGACTGCTGTAATTCACAAACCAATATCACAGCTAAAAATTACCTGGCCCGTGCTACCAGATGATTTTATTCTACCAGATGACCCCGTGGAAAATATAGAACATCCTTTAATCGCTAATGGCTTGCGCCAGTCTGTAGTGGATTGCCCGGAACTAATAGAAAACGCACTGATGGTTTCTAATTTTGCATTGTGTGCTGCTGTGGACGATCGCACTATTTGCAAAGGCCCAGACTGGATGTACGTGCGCCCCGTGCAACCTTGGCCTCATAACTATCCCCGTCGTAGTTACACGCCTCATACCGAAGGAACAGTGCCTTCTGTAGTGATGGAATTTCTCTCAGCTACTTACGGTGATGAATACTCTGTCGAACATACAGAAGAAATCGGTAAGTGGTTTTTTTACGAACAAGTAATCAAAGTTCCTCGCTATGTGATTTTTCGACCGCATACGGGCAGAATAGAAGTCTATGCCCTGGAATCGGAGCGATACAACAATCAAGAACCAGATGAAAATGGGCGTTATTTGATACCTGGATTGGATCTGTTTTTGGGAGTTTGGGTGGGTACTCGCGAAGGTAGAACCGGAAATTGGCTGCGCTGGTGGAATAGGGCTGGGGAGTTGCTGTTGTGGCCAGAAGAACGGGCAGAAGCCGAACGCCAGCGGGCAGAAGCTCAAAGCCAGCGGGCAGAAGCCGAACGCCAGCGCGCAGAAGCCGAACGCCAGCGCGCAGAAGCCGAACGCCAGCGCGCAGAAGCCCAAAGCCAAGAAAAAGAGTTAGTCCAGACTCTGCTGGAACAGGAAAGACAGCGCAATCAAGAGCTTTTGGCTAGGTTAGCCGCCCTTGGCATCGATCCAGAATAATAGTCCTGGATGCAGAAACCGGGTTTCGACTTCGCTCAACCAGCAGTTTTTTTACGAAACTACTGCTTTTGAGCCTTGAACGGCGGCTAAAAACCCGGTTGATTTGGTATTTATGCGTAATTCCTAAGTAATCAAAATTGAAATCATGTTAGTCGAAAAACTCGCAAAATTACAAACTATCTTCGCAGAAATGGATCGGGCGCTGATTGCCTACTCTGGTGGTATTGACAGCACTTTGGTGGCAAAAATTGCTTTTGATGTCTTGGGCGATCGCGCTTTGGCCGTGACAGCAGTTTCCCCATCTTTATTGCCAGAAGATTTAGAAGATGCGCGGATTCAAGCAGCAGAAATTGGGATAGCCCACCAAGAGGTGGAAACTCAAGAAATGGCCAATCCTAATTACACTTCTAACCCGGTTAATCGCTGCTATTTTTGCAAAAGCGAACTGCACGATACTTTGAAACCGCTAGCACTGGCTAAGGGTTATCCTTATGTGGTGGATGGGGTTAATGCTGATGATTTAAAGGATTATCGTCCGGGGATTGTGGCGGCGAAGGAACGGGGAGCCCGATCGCCTTTGGCAGAAGTCGGCATGGCTAAATTTGAAGTGCGACAATTGGCAAAAGAATTAAATTTGCCTTGGTGGGACAAACCAGCTCAACCTTGTCTGAGTTCGCGCTTTCCCTACGGTGAAGAAATCACCGCGGCTAAGTTGCAAAGAGTTGGGCGCGCTGAACGGTATTTGCGGCAGTTGGGACTGAAAAATCTGCGAGTGCGATCGGATGGAGATACGGCGCGCATTGAGTTACCAGCGGATGAGATTCAGGAGTTTGTGTTAAAGCAAGATTTGCCTGCGTTGGTGGCCGTGTTTCAAGAGTTTGGTTTTGTTTACGCGACTTTGGATTTGGAGGGATTTCGCAGTGGCAAATTAAATCAGGTTTTGCAGCCGGAGTTGTTGGAGAAAAAAGGTTGATTAGTTCTCCTGCAAAAGTGTGACTACAACACATTGTGTTAGTCCCCATGGATCGGGGGCTAAATACTCTCGGCACTAACCTAAAAATTTGCCTGATTCCTGATGGCTGGTTCAAGCAATAGCATAAACTGAAGTAGCAGCTAACTAAAACTTGTTTTATGAAAGTTAAATTTAGGTTAATTTCTGTGTTTTTGGCCTTATTTTGTGTTTATATCCCCTTTCGAGTGCTGGCTAATCCCCAAGGGTCCGGAGATAGTGTCAGCTCGGCGCTGTGGTGGCAAATGGCCGTGTACAATCAGGTACAGCAAATTCAAGACCAGCAGTATCAAGGGTGCGTTTGGGGCGATTCTATTTCTTCGGCTCTGGGCAATTCTTTGGGTGAGGAAAATTTTAATTTTGCGATCGGCGGCATGAGTACGGTTTCGCTGTTGGAACAGTTTGAACTGGTAGTACCAAAGGGTTTTAAGTGTGAAAAATCTATTATTGCGATCGGCACAAATGATGCTATGTACGGCATTAGTGATGAGCAGTTTGTCCAGAATTTGCAAGAGGCGATCGCCAAATTGCGTTCTATTGGCACTAAAAAGATTATTCTGATTCCTGCTTTTTATTCCACAGTTGCCGCCAGCTACAATCCTAAATTAGCAGGAACAATTTCTAGAGTTGACGAAATTAATGTTTTGATAAATCAAGTAGCGGCTGCGGAAAAAAATCCTGTGGGATCTCAAGGAATACAAGCATTATTTAAGCAGAAAGAACTCAATCCAGATTTAACAATTGATGGCGTTCACCTGAATGCCAAAGGTTTAGATATCTACAGAAAAGTGTTATTAAATATTTTAAAGTCTCCGCTATAAACGGCAGATTCCGCAGCCGCCAAATGGGGGATTTAATGTGGATTGATTACACCATGATTGTGGCTATTCATAGTCACTGTATTTATTGAAATTATTACTTCGGTTCCCTCTCCTGGCTCGCTGTGGACAGTTAGCTGTTGGCTAGGTATTACACTAAAGTAGCCCGGACGATCGCACCTGGGATCGGCGATACTTAGCCGCAACGGTTGGTTTCACCAATCATCTATGTCACAAACCAAAAATTTGATCGACCAGCCCCAGCCAACGAATAATCGGAATTGCTATTTTGGGAATACGATCGCCAAATCTGGCAAAATCTTAATGGTTTCACAATTTAGTTCCACCCTTCGCCGTTTTGATTTCACTCTCCCAGCATGAAAACTCTCCAGTGGCCAGCTTGGTTCCCCTATCCGATTTCGTGGTTAAGGGCATTTGCTCTGGCTCAGAGTTTTAGCTTTGTAGTCAACAGGGGCATTCCTCTGGTTAACGATGATAGGGGCTTCCTGAGTTTACTGCTAACCGCTTGGCTGATTCAGTTGCCTTTGTTCTTTGTTGCTCACTTTTTTGCCACCACAATCTTAAATCCCCTCATCACTCTGGTTTCCGCCAGCTTTTTCCGGGGGCGCAAGTTCCAGCGCCGACCTACGGGGATGCGCCAGCACCTGCGGGAAGGCTTGAATGCTCTAGTAGTCATATTTCTGGCTTTTAATCTGTCCCTGCTGGTGCAAATGGCGATTTTTTATTGGCCCGCACGCTCGATCGATCCAGGCCAATTATTCACAGGAATATCTACTCTCACCAAGGTGGCGATCGCCGGTGAATTCGATTTTTGGCTCATCAAACTAGCCGCCGCTTTGTCAAGTTTAACACTATTAGCAGCACCCCTATATCAACACGATTTCCGAGTCCGCCAAATGCGGGCTGCTCAAAAATTGACCGAAATTGTCGAACTGGAAATGACTTTGTTGCAAGCTAAAAAACTCCAGCGTCAAAGAATCAATTTATTGAGACAGTCAGAAATTCAAATTCTCGGATTTTTACTGATAATCGCTGTGGTGATTGGTGGCGCTGTTTTTTTGGCTGCCAATTTGCGGGGAAATCAGCCGTTTTTATCCCCCGCAACTGAGGCGATCAAAATCCCGCCTTTGGCTATGAAATCTGGCGATCCTTACCTTCGGGCACTGATGCGAACTATTTCTGCTAGCGAATCCAATGTTTCTCGACCTTATCACGTTGTTTACGGTGGTAAATACCTGTTAGATTTGAGCCACCATCCTGATTGGTGCGTCAAGATTGTGAATGGTCCGAATCGTGGCAAATGTACTACGGCTGCGGGCAGGTATCAATTTTTGAGTTCGACTTGGAAAGAGAAAGCTCAGCGCTATCACCCCCGCCCTGCTAATTTTATTATTTGGCAAGATTACAGTTTTGAGCCGGAATATCAAGATGCGGTGGTTTATGCTTGGTTGAGCGATCGCCAATTTTGGAAAGCTGATATTTCACAGATGTTGAAGGAAGACAAATTAACTGAGGTTTTGCGGATGTTGTCGGGAACTTGGACGAGTTTGGGATATGGCATTGAAAATAATTCTATGAGTTCTAGTTTGCCGAAAGTTTATAGAAAAATGCTTGATGAAGAGTTGAAAAATGCTGGTTCTTAGTTAACAGTTATTGGTGATTTGTGATTGGTTGTTTGTTATTCCTGATTTATGATTCATTCCGGCTCGTTTGCTAATAACTAATAGTTCAATTTGGGTAAAAAGGCTGTCAAACATTTGTACAATTCTAATCCTGGTCCTGCTTGCAGCGGATAAAGTTGGTCAAAATTAATTGGGCTTCCCGGCTCCAATTTCCACTCAGTTTTCTGTGCTGTTTGGGGAGCAATTTCAGTGGCTACTGTGATATTAATGACGTTGTTGTGCAGCGCTAAGCCCCGAAAACAGTAGCTTTTACCTGTGCGTTTGTCGGCATCGCTGCCGGTGATGTATCTATCTTGTTTGCGAAATTGGATTTCTCTAAAAGGTCGATCGATCGCAAAGGAGTCTCGATAGCGGTAGTCTCCGTCAGGTAAGCTGTTGATATTTGGTCTTATTTGAGCGATCGCTGTCGGTGCTTCGAGAGTTAGAATCACGAAGTCTGCCCTTGGTACTTGGTAGTCAAACATAGCTGCAAAAATTAAAAATAGTAACAATATAGGTGCGATTTTTTGAAAGTGTAGATAAAGTGATTGAATCACCAACTGTCAAAAATTGTCAAAAGCATGAAAAATTCTCAATCTCAGTCTTTAATTCTGTGGCGACAAGTAGGCGGCGTGGCGGCTTTGCAGGGAGCAATTACTCTAAGTTGGATGCTTTATCGATTGTATTTACCTCAACTTTTAGCGGGGTTTGGTTTTGCGGGATTTGACAGGGGAATCACTATTTTAGAGGATAGTTTGGCAATTGCGATCGAACCTTTTGCTGGCTGGCTTTCTGACAAGCAGCGTCACTGGATGGGAACTCGTTTTCCGCTGATTGTGGTGGCTACTATCCTGTCGTCGGTTATATTTATGGCGATTCCGGCTATTTTTATTTTTGGCAATCCAGTCTCCCCTCTGCGCTGGATTTTCCCTGTGGTAATTGTGGCTTGGGCGATCGCCATGGCGATGTTTCGATCGCCCGCTGTGTCGCTGTTGGGCCAATATGCAACTCAAACGCAGTTGCCCCACGCCATGAGTTTATTGGTGCTTGTGGGGGGATTGGTTGGGGCTGCAAGGCCTGTGGCGGGGGATTTTATTCTGAGTTGGGGTCCAGCTTTTGCCTTCGCTCTGGGTTCGTTTGTATTGTTGGGTGCGGTGGCTTTTTTGCGATCGGTTAATCCTGATGCTGCGGTGTCGGAATTGCCACCGGATATTGCTATTTCTGGGGCAGTTTCTATCAAAGCCTTGGGGTTAGTTGCGCTGACGGGAATGGCTGTTGCTTGGGGAACTCGCGCGATGGGAGAACGGATTTTGCCCCATGTTTTTAAAACTCAAATTGTGGGTGTTGATGCTAAGTTGTTAATGGCTGGATTTACCTTGGGTTTAGCTGTTTCTTGTTTGCTGGCTGGAGCGATTGCGGTGCGTTTGGGAAACCAAACCACGCTGTTAGCTGGATTAGTAGCAACGGCGGTTTTGTTGTTGGTAATGGTTTTGAGTCAGGGTTTTGTGATGGTGGCGGTGACTGTTTTGGCTGTGATTTTTACTAATAGTTTCATTACTACTGGTGCGATTCCTTTTGCTTTGTCTCTGGTACCTCCGCATCGGGGAGGATTGGGAGTAGGATTTTATTTTGGTGGTTTTTCCCTGGGGATGAGTTTGTATTCTATGGTGTTTGTCGCACCTTTGGCAGTTGCTGCTGTGACAACGGCGATGGTGGGGGCGATCGCCTTTTTGGTTGCTGCGGTTTGTGTCCTCGCGGGCGATCGACTTAAATTGACACCCTATGTAACAAATTAATAAGAGTTATTATACAGTTGTTATACTGTTTTCGTCGCTCCCTAGCTATCGTGAATTATTATTTCATCATTTCCTTTATTTGGCCGCTCTGAGCAACAATGGAAGTATGGCTCAAGCGCTGAAAAATTTTGCGGGCGCGGCATTCGGGAATAAATGAGGATACAGCTATGTTTTGCCTGACGCGAGAAACTAGAAGTTCTGGGCTAGTGGAAACCGGAAATCGGGAACTGCGAGGATCTACAACCTCTAATTCCCAGAAAACCCGCATTATCCAAGCACAGGTTTACAAGGATGAAGTTTTGGTGTCAGCGACGCTGGCGGAATTGCCCACACTTTTGGCATCCCTGGAAAGCTTTTGTGAACAGTAAAATTTGGCTGGTTGAAATCTGGAAATAACGGTTTTTTGGTCAAGTGAAATAACCCAAAACTTCGCTATTTCTTGGTTGTGATATCGCAGGATTTGCTCTTCTTGCCCCCAGATGCACCAGACCACAAAAAAAAAGCTCCCTATCTTGCTTATTCATAGCCCACGGATTTATCCGTGGGAATGATATCAATTACCGTTATATCGGAATGATTAAACCACAGAGAACACAGAGGACACAGAGAAAGAGAAGAGAGAAATAGTAAGTAATATCAAATCCTCTCTTCATTGGAATTATTAAACTCTCTCTTCTCTTGCTTCGCGTACTTCGCGCCTTCGCGGTTAAATCACCTGACGATACAACCGGAATTGATATAAGGGCGAACCATGACCGCAGACAATTTATTAGCTCGCGCTAGAGATTTACAGCGGTCAGGCTAGAGCATCGTACTAATATATTTGCAAAACACAGATCCACCCTAGCGGAACTTATATCTAAAATCCCACTCAGTTAATTATTTCCAGACACCCGAAAAGATATTTTTAACGGCGATCGCAATTCGATTTAAGTCTTCTTTCAGCAGTGGCGGCCAAGAAATTCCCCTGCGAACTCCTGCTTCAAATTGCTGCAAACTTTCTACCGACAGTAAATGCAGTGCCGAGATTAATTGCCGATCGAGCATGGGAGATTCTTGCAAACCCTCAAACAATATTTTTAAAGCTAATAAAATCGATGTCACCTGTCCAGGGACGGGAGAGAGTCCTTGTTTGAGGCGCATCAAAAAAGCGTCGGGATTTTTCTTTGTTTCCAGGGCACTTCCCTGGTCTATCAGGAAACTGCGGGCGGTTTTGTAATCCATTTGATGTGCGATCGAACTCCTGAAATTAATGAGCTGACAAATAGACATCTCCCATAATTTATGCGCCACGGGAGCATCCCGAATTTGCAAATATATCGGTAGGGGCGAAGCATTTCGGCAGATAAGTTATTGGTTAAAAGGAAGGATTTACTACCGAAATGCTTCGCCCCTACAAAATCGGGATGCTCCCTGCGCCACAAGCAGTCGGGCTTGTTCTTGACTATCTTTTGAGGAGATGCCTCATGGAATCGCTGACTAAATACCAATTTAATTATAACATTTGCCCGTCATTTGTCAACTCTTTACTCCTACCATTTCTGGGCGACACCGCTAAAATTGCTATAGTCTATCAAATAGCTCCCGCCCATCAATATCGGGTCTAGATTCAAGGAGCCTCAAAAATATAAAACAATGAAAAAATACCATACCCATAGCATCAAATCAAAAATTTATCGTCACTTCTGGGTGTTTTGTTTCTCTCTGGTTGTCCTGTTGGTTTCATCCCTCGACAAAATCAATGCTACACCAAGATTTCCCACACCAGTTTCCCCGGAAAACAGTGCTAATTTTGGAGCTAACCTTCAAAGGACAATGGGATTGCTCGCGAGCAGCACTCCAGGCGATCGCCAACCAGTACGCATCCTATTTTATGGACAATCTATCACCAAACAAGATTGGTGGCAAGATGTAGCCAACGATATCAGAAAGCGATTTCCCTATGCAGATTTGACCATTGAAAACCGCGCCATCGGAGGATTTGCCGCCGGGCTGTTAATTCGTCCCAGCGAACACGACTTATATCCTTTTTATCCAGATTTAGTAATTTTTCACGTTTACGGAGGCGATGAAGATTACGAAGCAATCATTGCTAATATTCGCCGTCGTACCACTAGCGAAATACTCATACATTCAGATCACATCGACTGGATGCCAACAGGAGAAAAAGACGATCCAGAGCAGCGAAAAAGATACGAATGGCACAACACTCATTCTACCCAATGGTTGCCTCAACTTGCCGAAAAATATGGCTGCGAAATTGCCGAAATTCGCGCACCTTGGAGACGCTATTTGCAAGACAATAGCTTGCAGCCAAAACAGCTATTGAGTGACGAAATTCACCTCAACAATTGGGGCAACTTTCTCCTAGCAGCCCTGATTAAGCCCCACCTGCGATACAATCCAAATTTCCCTAAAAAACCTGAGCCAGATTTAGTAAAAACCTATAGAGTTGGTAGGGAAGTCCAGTGGAAAGATGGCAAATTGCGGTTAGAATTTGAAGGAAATAGAATAGATGCGATCGCCGATAAAAACTTCAAGGACAAAGCCAGCAGTGCTAGCATTACCATAGACGGCAAAAAACCATCAGAATTTCCCGAACTTTATGCAATTACCCGCCCCAGTCCCACCGTTGGCGTCGGTTGGCCAGCCATTATCCAAGTATCCAGTCAGAAACCCCTAATCGTGGAAGATTGGAAAGCAGTAATTACAGAAATTAACAGCGATTCCAGCAAGTTTAAGTTTCAGGTTTTTGGTTCAAAAACAGGTTATGACGGTAGCGGTACAAATGACAAATTATTTGTATCAAATTCTGGCCGCGTTGTCATTGAACCCAAAAACTGGTGGCTGCAAAGTTCCTATGAATATTCTAAACAGCCAACACCCAAAGGATTTGAGACTGCATGGCAGGTAAAACCAATGTTTGTGGATACCTATGGGCAGCCAGAAATTACCGATTTAACCCGCGAATATTATACCACATTGGCTCAGAATTTAAGCAATTCCAAACATATTTTGGAAATCGTTCCTGAAGCTAATGGGAAAGTTCCTATTCAGGAAATTCGAGTGTATCGCCCTCCTTACAAGCCGGAACCGAAAAGCCCAAAAAGTCAGCTAGGGACAGATAAGATATTCACCCCACCTACCACTTCATTTGTTGAAGAGGGGGAGAAGGGGAGAGAGGGGGAGGGGAGAAATTAGTTCACTCTTTCATAAAGCGGGTAAGTAACCCGGATTTAGTATAAGACGAAAGAGAACACGCCCTAGGGATAAAAAATAATTTGGCTCACTAATCTCATCAACTTCTCGTAATTCCCAACTCATGAAAAAGTAACAGCGACAAAAAGAAATCAGCCACAAAAATAAATACCCAAGAAGTTACCACCGCCGCCGTCGCAGCTTGTCCAACTCCCTTACCTCCCCCGGTTGTAGTCAATCCCCAACCGCAACCCACAATGGCAATAATCAATCCAAAAATAAAACTCTTAATCGCCACCGTGACTAAATCCCAAGGTCCTAAAAAAGTCCGAACAGATTCTAAAAATACTGACGGTTCCAACTCATAAAAAATAGCAGCTACAAACACTCCACCTATAATCCCCACCGCCACCGAAAAAATGGTTAATACCGGCAGCATGACACAACAAGCTATCACCCGTGGCACTACTAAATAATCAACCGGATTTGTTCTCAACATATACAGGGCATCTATTTGTTCCGTCACCTGCATTTCGCCGATTTCCGCTGCAAAGGCTGAACCTACTTGTCCCGCCACTACACCGGCAGTTAAAACAGGTGCTAATTCGCGACAAAATGCCAAAGCAAAAGCACCTCCTACCGCCCCCACAGCCCCAAATCTCATCAATTCTCTGGCGGATTGAATGGTAAAAATCATGCCGGCAAAGAAGGCTATTAATAATACAGCGCGCAAAGAATCTAATCCTACTGTGACTAAGTGTTCCATGATTTTGCGGCGGTCAATTTTGCCACTGAGGATGCGCCACAGCACTTGTCCGCCTAGGAACATAGTGACAGAAAATCGCTGAAACCATCTGTTGTTAAAGGTTTCATCTAAAGGTCGATCGCGCTTGTCTTGGTATTTTTTCACCAATGATTTAGATTTTATATGTGACAGTGCTGTACGCTAAAGATTAACCACTAATAACCAATAACTAATTATTAATTATTAATTATTCCGCCACTAATAAGTCAATAAAGCGATCCAATTCTCCATCGTACTTTTGTGCTTGCTCCTTGCCAATTTTCACCAGTTGTGATATTTTTTGTTCCGACGCATCATCGATGGGTAGCGGTTCTGTATATAAACTCAAATTTGGAGTAATTCTCAAATATTGATGTGGTCTTTCTATGGCATCAAAAATTTGCATGAGTTGATAATCGACTGTTTCAGAAACCCCGGTCATCAGTATACTAATCAAAGGCTCAATCCACTCCACTTGACCCCAGTTTTTGGCTTCTTCGTAGGGATATTTTTTTTGAGCGTCTCCGGTGCCTAGAGATAAGATTACCATGTCCTTTGCGGTCGGGCCTCTGTCTGGGCGCTCGTCGGGAATGCGGAATTTATTTCTCACTTCTGCATAAGCACAAAGTGCGGGATTGTTGGCAAATACTCCGCCGTCAACTAAAACGTAGGATTCGTTTGTCAAAGAGCGAATTTTGGGAACTTCAAAATAAGAAGGAGCAGCCGATGTGGCTCTGGTTATATCCTTGATGAAATAGTCTTCTTCGGGATTATTTACAGCATCTTTTTGATTGAAAAAATGAGCTTTTCTCCTTTCGATGTCGTAACTGGTAATTAAACAAGGTTTCAGCAGTTGACTGAGTTGGCAATCTCTAAAGTGTTCTAAAAAGAATTTTTCGAGGCGATCGCTCGAATATTTTTCATCAACTAAACCGTCTAGAGATGTGAGTGTTTGCCAAAAGGAACTCTTAAAAACATCGCGACCACTTTTGATGGAAAAATTAACAGCATCTTGGGCAGACCAAAGAGGTCTACTGGGATTATCTGGGTCGGGAAACAAGTAAAGACAAGTTAAAATTCCTCCGGCACTTGTGCCTGCGATTAAATCAAAATAGTCAGCTATTTTTGCTTCTGGGTTGCCGCTTTTTTGTTTCAGTTTTTCTTCAAGGGCTACTCCAACTTGTCCGGGAATAATTCCTCTAATACCGCCTCCATCTATGGAGAGAATTCGGGTATATTTAGCCATAAATATTACCTCAACTTGTTCTAAAATGTATAGTCTAAAATCGATTGACGGGCCATCACCATGTAGCGAAAAATGTATTCGACAATTTCTATGTAATTGTAGGCTGTAGCTGGAGAGTTTCCCCAGACTGTAACGCCGTGATCGCGAATTAACAAAGCGGGTACTTGTGGGGGAGAAATGGCAAATAATTCGCCAATTTCCTGGGCGATTTGGGGGACTGAAAAATAATTGGTAAATAAGGGCATGGATACTTGGGGGTTTTCCTCCCAGACTCCCAAACCTTTGAGCATTTCGATCGCAGGTAAAGACACGACATCTCCCGCTGCTAACCGAGAGACTAAATTTGCCTCGATGGAGTGAACGTGATAGCAAGCTTGAGCTTCTGGAAAACTCTGATACACCGCTAAATGAATGCTGGTTTCTGCGGAAGGGCGACTATGTGGATCGGGTTGCTCTAGAATTATGCCGTCTAAGTTCATTCTAATAAAATCCGTGGCAGTTAGTTTGCCTTTTTGGCGGCCGCTAGCGGTAATCCAAAAACTGCCGTCATCTAAGCGAGAGGAAAGATTGCCGGCTGTCCCAACCATCCAACCTCGATCGTAAAAATGTTTGGCCGCTGCTATTAAATCTGTTCTCAAATCGCCGCTCATTCTTTGCCAATCCTCAGCTTTTTGTGCATGATTTTAGTTGAGTTTTAATCCCATTGTTGGGAGAGCTTTTCTAGCACATCAAAAAAATTATCCCATTTAGTATAGGGCTTTTGCTGTTCGTCTAGATATTGGGCCAGTCGATCGCGCGCAAACACCCATGAAGCCTGCAAAGCCATGTTAAAATCCGTGATCGAATCACCGATCGCCACCTGTTCCTCGGCTGGGTACTGTTCCATTACCCGCACCTTTGACACCAATTCCGAATCCCCCTCAAACTCGGAGTTTACTTGGAACCGAGGCCCGGTGGTGTCCACATCCACAGCATAAATAGCGCTAGCCCGATGGACTAAATCGCCGAGGACGGTTTCTACCATAATTCGTAAACCGCCGGAAACAATCACAAAATGCACCCCTTTAGCATCCAAAAAATCCAGTAATTCTACCAATCCCGATCGCCAAAGCTTGGGGCGGGAAAATTCGATAATTTCTCCGTAACATTCCGAGGGAATCGACTCCAATAACTGCCGCACTCCCGATCGCAAACTCAGCCTTCTAGCATACATTTCTGGCATCAGTTCCGATGACAGTTGTGGCGCGAAATGCTTCAGCATAGCCACAAAAGTTTCTTCTACGGTAATGGTGCCATCAAAGTCACAGAAGAGGACTCGTTGCTGATGGTTCGGGATGGTCAATTTTGGCTGGTCATCGGTCATGGTCGATCGCACAAAAGAGAGAACCGTAAAATTTTACACAATTCATCCTACAATGTGCAGAGACAAAGACCGCGATCGGCTAAAAAACTAACAGTTGCCCGCTGTTTCGGAACAATCTGCCCCTGGGTTCGACCCAGATTATTCCATAGACGCTTCCGGTTTCGGCTTAGGATTTTTAGTCTTGGGCGAATCAGGGTTAGCCGGTAAACAGATTAAATTGTCATCCTCAGTATTAATCAAACCTTTCGATCGCAACTTACCCATCAACCTAGTGACTGTCACCCGCGTTGAACCAATCGCACTGCCAATTTGAGCATGAGTCAGGGCCCAAGGGAGGCGATAGCCACGAACCACATCTGGTTCCGTCTCACCTACGTAGGGTTCCCCAAACTCTTCTATCAACAATGTGAGAAATCCCAGCAAGCGGTCTATTGTCCGGCGCTGTCCCAAAGTGCTTAGCCAGAGCAGTTTCCGCTGGTGCTGGTAGCGAAACGCATCCAAAATTTCTCGGCGGAAGTGAGGCCAGTTATCCAAATCGTGCCAGTACATCCACACTACGTGAGTTTGGTCAGCGTGGGCGTAGGCTTGCAGAGTAAACGGCGACTGTGCCACCAGTTCAAAGGGCTGACCCGCTCCTACGAACCCCAGAAAAGCTTCTTCTGGTGCTTCGCGATCGGATTTTGATGATTTTGAACTGGCGCTGACCTGAGCGCTACCTACGAGGCGCACAGACCCCTTCTGTACTAAATACAGGAGTCCCGGTCTAGCTGGAATGCGCTCGTCTTTGCTAAAAGTCCGGCAGCGGTAGTGTTCCTGGGCCCAGTCTATAATTCGTTGCCAAGTTATAAACGGTCGGTCGATCGTCTCTAGAGATGTGGAAGTTGATTGCATGGGTGAGGGATTGGGATATGTGTGACCAGTGAGAAAACAGGTTTTGCCAATATGGCGATACAAAGTGAGATGACTGACCCCGATCGAGCTTACACTAGCTTAGCTGTGCTTGCTTATTTTAGTCAGTTTTACATAAATATCCAATGTAACAAAAAATACATCTCAATGGTTGAATTCAGCAAATATAAAATTTTGAATATGGAGTCCAAGTCAAAACACTGGGAGTTGCAGAAACTCACAGTGAAAACTCTGTTGCTGTCACGGCTACAAAGTGCGATGGAACGGGCTAATCTGCCAGAAACTGCCCTAAAACTAGATGAAATTCCCTTAAATCGGTCTCAGAATAGTATAGGAGTAGTTTACATTTCGGCGATCGGCCTCAAATTGGCTAAAGTGTGCCAGCAGACACCCCAAGCCATCGCCACACAGTTAGCTGAAACTCTGCAAGGTATGTGTCATCGAGATTTCGCCGTTACAGTCACGCCGTCTGCCATCATTGAGTTGCAGTTCACCCCTCCAGGTTTGGCCTGGTGGTTGCAGCGTTTAGCTCAAACTCCCATTCCAGTTACACAATCTCGAATTTTATCACCCATATTGTCAGCCGATCGACTGTTTCCCCTTCAATACAGCCACGCCCGCTGTTGTTCTCTGGTGCGAATGGCCCATCGCGATCGCCTAATTGCGATCGGCCAACCCGATGTCGCCACAACACCGCAAATTTGGTCGCTGACAGCCCCCAATCCCTTACCCTGGCTAGACAACGAACAACTGAGATTAATACATCCAGCCGAAAGCCATTTAATCTCCCAACTATTGACAGTGCGAGACAGTCTAGCTTTTGTGTTTGGGGAGTGCAACCAAGAAAGAGCGATCGATTATTTCAAATTAGCAAATAGTTTGAGCGAAGCCTTTCAGACTTTTTACAGCCAGTGTAGAATTTGGGGCCAAGTTAAAAGAGAAAACCTCAAACTCGCCCAAGCCAGATTGGGTTTAGTATTAGCAACTCAGTCCTTGCTGCGATTTATGCTAGAAGAATTATTGAACGCTGTTGCTCCTTTAGAACTCTGATTTTTTCTTATATTAGGGATCGATCCCCCCTAGCCCCCCGATCGAAGGGGGGGACAGGAGTCTTCTCTTTCGTCCCCCTTCCCCCATCCCCCCTTGGGGGGGGCAGGGGGGGGTGGGGGGGCTAGGGGGGGGTGGGGATGCGAGGGGGATCTAGACTTTGCCTAAAAGCGACATTTATATGGGTTTCAGGCTTAAGTTGACACCAATGCCCCCGTGCCTACCCCGCTGCTGCTCTAAGCTAAATTGAAATTAGCGGCACTAATCGCACTTGCAGACACCCCATTCAGAGAGGCTAAAATTTCACCTGTTGCTGACAAACGGATGAAAGTAGCACTGTTTTCTTGAGTAATTGACAATTGCGAGAAAGTGAGATTATTGCCCAGTATTAGCAAATCTTTGCCATCCTCAAAATCCAAGATAGTATCGATACCAGAATTGGTAGAAAGCAAGAATTTATCATTGCCAGCACCTCCAGTCAAAATATCACTTCCCAAACCCCCTGTGAGCAAATCATCACCCTTACCTCCCAGCAGAATATCGTTACCATCACCGCCATTCAAAATGTCGGCACCGCGACTGCCAAACAAGGCATCATTACCGCTACCTCCCAGCATAATATCATTACCTTTGCCTCCAAAAAGAGAGTCATTTCCGATCGCACCATCGAGGTAATCATTGCCTCCCAGACCCATCAAAACATCATTTTCGCTGCTTCCAGTCAGGATATCGTCGCCGTTTGTACCGATAATTGCGTCGGGGGAATTGCTGCCCAAATCAGCATCGCCGGTGACAACAGGAGTCGCAAGCCCAGCAGGTGTTGTTATAGTTTCAATTTTGGTATCTAAAGCAGCAGCAGTATTCTCAGAAACTACCTGAGAAATTGTCTTAGTTCCCGCACCAACAGCTTTTAAATCTTGAGTAGTTTCGCCCAAAGTTACTTTTTGGACGCGGGCGACTGCTTCAGGAATTGAAGTTGTTGGGTTGGAGACAGCGGCATCAATGCGTTGATTGGCTGTTGCCATTACAGTCGCAGCTTGTGAGGAAATTTGGGTAAAGTTTTGAGTGTTAAAACTGGAGTCAACTTGCTTGATTCTACTGACAGCTTGCTGAATGATTGGTTCTAAATCGGCTGCATTGCTCAGATTTAAAACAGTACCAGATTGAACTCGACTCGTAATTGAACTGACAACAGCCTTGACAATATCCTTAGTTAATGCACTAGAAGCACCGTCAATCAAAGCGCTAGTTTGAGTGATGAAGTTTTGGACTTTCACCATTGCTGCTAAGACTTGGACGCCGCCTGGTTGGTTGTTGTTGGTAGCCTTGATGGGATCTAAGCTAATCAGGTCAACATTAGCGGGGATAGCAAGGGATTTTTTGACGGAAGATTCTGCTGATTCTGATGTCAACCCTTTGTCGATTAAGTCTGCGACCAAGCTGGTTAAAAGAGTGACAACAGTAGCATCTGGTGGTGCGGTGACTGGTGTTTCTAGAGGTAAACCCGTGGCGGTGTCAGTGCCTCCTATGGCCACTAGATTGCCTTCTTCTGGGTCAATTTCTCCGTTTTGATTTTTGTCGAAAATATCGGACGCGAGATTCAGATCGAATTCACCATTAGGGGTAGTTGTGGCAGACGGTTCATTAGCATCGATTATGCCGTTTTTGTTAGCATCAAAGAAGACAGTAGCACCAGCAATGTAATTGTCAATCACAAAACCGCCAAAATTGTAACTCTTGAACCGAACGAGTTCGCTAACACTGGCACCTGATGAATCCGTTCCCGTTACCTTCAGCCAATAGTTGAAAGATTTTGGGCGACTCGCATCTAAATTGATAGTACGGGTTTCGGGATTGAAAGTTAACCACGAGGGGAGAGGAATTTGAGGAAAACTTAACCCATCTACCGGCTTGCGATAGTAATCGCCGTTGAGAGATCTCTCCCTAGTGAATGCAGACGAATTTACAGCATTGTAATCTGCCAGAGAGATCGTATAACTAATACGATCGCCCGGATCGGGGTCGGTATCGGTGTTTGCAGCAAAGGTCAACTCATTGGTTTTAGAACCTCCTTGCGACAAGACAGGATAATTTACAACTGGCGGGTGGTTGTTAGGTATCGGCGTTGGTATTGGAGTTGCTATTGGTATTGGTATTGGAGTTGCTATTGGTATTGGCGTTGGTGTTGGAGTTGGTATTGGGGTTGGTGTTGGAGTTGGAGTTGGTGTTGGAGGTTCTGGAGTTGGAGTTGGAGTTGGAGTTGGAGTTGGAGTTGGTGTTGGCGTTGATATTGGTATTGGCGTCGGCGTCGGTGTCGGTGCCGGCGTCGGTGCAGTGTAATTAATAATAGTTGTGGTAGCGGTATCAGCGGTAATTGTCGGTGTTACCGCTGCGATACCTGTGGCCTCCGACAGGGTGACGGTAATAGTTTCATCGGGTTCAACGATGGTGTCGCCCAACACATCCAGAGTGATGGTTTTTGATGTTTCACCAGTCGCAAAATTAATCGTGCCAGTAGTATTCCTTGCCCCAGAAGTGCCGCCGATATTGTTATAATCGCTGCCGTTGGTAGCAGTTCCTCCTATTGCATATTTGACGCTACTTGCCCCATTAGTGACGTTGCTGCGAGTCACAGTGAAAGTTAGAGGTTTTTTGCCGCTATTGCCTTCCTCAATGCTGGCAGTACCGGCAGCAATGGCATAAGCAACAGAAACCCGATCGGAGATAGTTAGAGTTGTTTTTTTTGTAGATCCGGCAATCGCACCTGTAATTGTACCCAAGTTGAAAATTACAGTTTCGGGGTTTTCAGAGAGATTGTCAGGCTTGATAGTAACTGCAACATTCTTGGTGAGTGCGTCACCTGTTGCACCTGCGGGGAAGGTAATCGAAGTAGGGGAAAAGGTGTAGTCTGTATTTTGGGTGGCAGTGCTAGTGGAGTCGAGGAGAATTGGCACAACTACATCGTTTAAGGGAGTGCCGCCGGTGATGTTGACGGGAATATTAACTACTGTGTCTGTTGTTCCTTCCACGCTGCTGTAAGTTGCCGCACCGAAATTAACTGTATTCGATGTATTCAGCAGAACCGAGACATTTTGATCGAAAGCCGTAGCTATATCCAACTTGCCGTCAGCATTAAAATCTCTCGCAATCATAGAAACATATGCTGTCGTATACGGGATTGTAAATTGGCTGAGATTACCAAATTTACCCGTACCATCTCCTGACAAGACTGAAAGGGAAGCACCATAGTAGTTAGACGTGGCTAAATCGAGTTGGCCGTCGCCATTAAAATCCCCTGCAACCACAGATTCAGGATATCCTGAATTAGCAGTTATAACATTAAAGTTGTTAGCAGTATCAAAATTACCCGTACCATCTCCCAAGAAGACTGAGACAGATCGATCGTCAGTGTTATTAGTGGCGATATCGAGTTTGCTGTCGCCATTAAAGTCGCCTGTGACGACAATTCGCTCACTATTGAAAGTGTTAGAGGGGGAGTTAAGGTTAACGGGGGAGTTAAAGTTGCCTTTACCATCTCCTAAGAAAACGGAGATGTTATTAGTCTTTTCATTGTTCGACGTGACTAAATCGAGTTTGCCATCGCCGTTAAAGTCGGCTGTGGCAATAGTAGACTTGCGTGTTTGTGTATTAATCTTAACGGGAGTCCCAAAGCTACCAGTACCGTCTCCCAAAAGTATTGAAATGTAATTATCGTTCTCAGGAGTTGTGGCTAAATCTAACTTGCCATCTCCATTAAAGTCACCGGTTACGATCGAACTATGATCTATATTTACACCAAAGTTGGTAGGATCGCCAAAACTACCAGTACCTGTCCCCAGTCGGATGGAAAGGAAATTGCCGTTATCGAAGGAATAGTAAGAATTCGTTACAGCTAAATCGAGTTTGCCGTCTTTATTAAAGTCACCCACTGCAACGCCAGAGGGATTCTCCTTACCTCCTGGCTTCAATAAGCTGATAGGAGTACCAAAGCTGCCCGTAGTACCCGTCCCCAACAATATGAAAATATCTGATAAGTAGGTTGTCACTACTAAGTCGAGGAAACCGTCACCATTAAAATCGCCCGTACCAAGGTCAGAAATCCTTCCTTGGCCCACAGTATAGTTTCTGGCTTCACTGAAGGTGGCAAGGACGTGGTTGTATGTTGCTAGAACTTCGGGCCGAAATGCTAAAGGTGCTGCTATTTTCCCGGTTGTTGTTTCTAGTTTCCAGTCGCCACCTTTTGCTGCACTTCCGGTGAGGTTTTTGGAGGCGGCAACGTTGGTATTTGTGAGTTGGGCGATGCGCTGGATGAAGGTTCCGACGGGGGTTGAAACCCCCGTCTCATAGCGAAAGTCCTCTGAAGAGGACTGAATAGCCTCGCCCTCGCCCGCAGGTCCGCCGTTCGTTTCAACCCCCGTCTCATAGCGAAAGTCCTCTGAAGAGGACTGTTTAATAAGGTTGTTTTCAGTCGGTTTCAACCGACTTGCGCTATGAGACGGGGAATTAATTCCCCGGCGGAATTGCGGACAAATGCGAGGCCCTGATGCAACATTGCAACCGTAAATCAGAATGTTCGCACCCAGATTTAAAGCACTCCGCCACTGCTGCAACTTCTCGGCATAAGTTTCCAGATTGTCAGCACACAATCTGGTTTTTCCCAGTTGCAAACTACCCGGAGCTCCGTGAGAAATGATGTGAATGCTATCAATATTTGTGCGATCGCCCAAAACTTCGGTAATTTGTGCGATCGCATCCCGGTTCCCATCCAAAACCACTACTTCGGTATTCGGTGTTGCCCCTGCAATCAAACTTTGATAATCTGTAACCAGGCGATCGATAAAGGCGATCGCACTTCCTGAAACTTGAGTTTTTAAGTTTGGCATCATACACCTAATGCTGAGTTTAAAAAAGAGTCAAAATTTGTTGTACCAACGATAACGGCTTATTGCCTAAAGATCTGTAAAGATTTGATAAAAATGTATTGATACATAGTCACTCGATCGACCTTTCGAGCGAAATGCTGGGGGAGCATCCCGATTTTGCATAGGCGAAGCATGACCGCAGACAATTTATTAGGGATCACCAGAGATTTACAGCGGTCATGCTTCGCCCCTACGAATTTCTATTAAATCAGATGACTATTTGAGAACGTGAGTGAGTTCTCATCGACTTCTCATCGACTTTTCAATACTCCCTTCCCCGTGCAACACAATCGTGTCAGAATACAAAGCGAAGCATCGAGTGAGATCCTTCAGTTTCTTCATTTAGTCCAGAATGACAGAACTACGTTAAAATGTGTAGTGCCAGTTTAATGGGTCGTTGCATAAAATTCGATCCCCCCTAGCCCCCCTTAATAAGGGGGGGACAAGAAGCACTCAAAGTCCCCCTTATTAAGGGGGATGCGAGGGGGATCGAGATATGTGCAACGACCCATTAAATTGGTATGAGTCCTGTTGAATATAAAATCTACTATTAGTTGAATGAACTCAGTTTATACAGTAAATTTGGTACATATCCAAGAACTAGAAAGTATTGTGGATGCTGCTAGTGTCTCTTCCTGGCAAAATACAGAAGCATTTTGGCAACAAAGACTCGAAATAGCAGTTAGCCCAGACACACACATTGACTGCATTGTTTATCCCAATACCCAGGCAGAACTCGCGGCTGTGATTGCTTGGGCTGGGCAAAATGGTTATGCTGTCTTGCCTTGTGGTGGCGGCAGTAAACTGGATTGGGGCGGTTTGGTCAAATTAGACTCGAATCTCCGACTCATGGCTGTCAACACTTCGCGCCTGAATCGACTGATAGAACACGCTGTAGGCGATTTAACCGTGACTGCGGAGGCGGGGATGAAGTTTGCGGATTTACAGCAAGTTTTAGCCGTAGCAGGTCAATTTTTGCCGATCGATCCCGCCTATCCACAACACGCAACCTTGGGCGGGATTATCGCTACTGCTGACACAGGTTCCCTGCGACATCGCTATCGGGGTGTTCGGGATATGCTGTTGGGAATGACTTTTGTGCGATCGGACGGTAAAATTGCCACTGCGGGCGGTCGAGTCGTCAAAAACGTCGCCGGTTACGATTTGATGAAACTATTTACCGGTGCTTACGGCACATTAGGTATTATTAGTCAAGTCACTTTCCGAGTTTATCCCCTCCCCGTCGCCTCCGAAACAGTCCTCTTGACTGGGGCACCAGGGCCTTTAACTCAAGCAACCCAAATCCTCTTATCTTCGGCTTTGACTCCCACAGCCGTGGATTTACTATCACCGGATTTAGTAGCTAAATTAGGTTTAGGAAAGGGCTTAGGATTAATAGTCAGATTTCAAAGTATCCCAGAGAGTGTTAAACAACAATCAGCCCGCTTGCGGTCAGTTGGCGAAAAGTTGGGTTTGCAAGGGGCTAGCTGGGGCGAAAATGATCAGAAGCAATTATGGCAAACATTGCCAGAAACTATCTGGAATCATACCCAAGACTCTCCGATTATTTGCAAAATAGGAGTCAGACCCTCCGAAGCTGTCAAGGTAATGGACGAATTGCCCATTCAGGATGCTGTGATTCATGCAGGCTGCGGTTTGGGGATTTTGCGCTTTGATCAGACTGTGACTGCGGAAACACTGTTGCAAATACGCCGAGTCTGTGAAGCGAAAGCAGGTTTTTTGACTGTTTTGGCTGCGCCTCCTGCTCTCAAGCAACAGTTGGATGTTTGGGGCTATACTGGAAGTGCGATCGATCTTATGCGCCGGATTAAGCAACAGTTTGACTCGGAGAATATTTTGAGTCCACATCGCTTTGTTGATGGTATTTAGTTTAAAGTTTGTAGTAAGGACATTAGTTTTTATTGAATCCTAGTCTGAATCGTTTGTGAACCAGATTCTTTTTTAACGAACCGCGAAGGCGCGAAGAGCGCGAAGGAAGAGAAAAGAAAAGAAAAGAAGTGTTTGAAGGGATAAAGTCTTTACTACTAACCACAATAATTAGGTAATATATGCAAATTTCTGAAAAATCTACACTTCCCAGCGACAATTTAAAACCAGCTAAGGAAAGCAATTTTCTAGCACAAAATCCCCATTTACAAATTCCAGAAATACAGGGTTTTGATGCTAATAATCCACCTAATCCAAAATTAATCGATACTTGCGTGCACTGTGGTTTTTGTTTGTCCACTTGTCCTAGTTATCGGGTACTGGGTAAAGAAATGGATTCCCCCAGAGGCCGCATTTATTTGATGGATGCGATTAACGAAGGTGAAGCACCTTTGAATGAAGCAACTTCCCAGCATTTTGATACTTGTTTGGGCTGTTTGGCCTGTGTTACTACTTGTCCGTCGGGTGTACAATACGATAAATTAATTTCCGCAACTCGCCACCAAGTTTCTCGGAATCAGGAACGCTCTTTTTCTGATCAAGTAATTCGCACTCTGATTTTTAATCTTTTTCCCTATCCTCACCGATTGCGCCCTTTACTTTTGCCTTTGTTTATTTATCAAAAATTAGGACTACCTAAACTGGTTCGCAGCACAGGTTTACTGAAAAAAGTATTTCCTCGTTTGGCTGCGATGGAATCAATTTTGCCGAAAGTTACTGTGGATTCTTTTCGGGATAATTTACCAGCGGTAATTCCAGCCCAAGGTGAAAAACGCTATCGAGTAGGTGTGATTTTAGGCTGTGTACAGCGGCTGTTGTTTTCACCGGTTAATGAAGCTACGGTGCGGGTTTTAACGGCTAATGGTTGTGAGGTTGTGATTCCCAAAAGTCAGGGATGTTGTGCTGCTTTACCGGAACACCAAGGACAAGCGCAACAGGCACAAACTTTGGCGAGACAAATGATTGACAGCTTTGAAAATACGGGTGTCGATTTTGTGATTATCAATGCTGCGGGTTGTGGTCACACTTTGAAAGAATACGGTCATATTTTAGCAGATGACCATGCCTATCGGCAGAAAGCTGAAGCTTTTGCGGCTAAGGTTAAGGATGTGCAAGAGTTTTTGGTAATGGCGGGTATGACGGCAAAACTTCATCCTTTGGTGGATGGAGATTTGACGATTGTTTATCAGGATGCTTGCCATTTGTTGCACGGGCAAAAGATTAGTTTGCAGCCGCGTCAGTTGCTGCAACAAATCCCTGGGGTGAAATTAAAAGAACCGATTGATGCTGCTTTGTGTTGCGGGAGTGCCGGGGTTTACAATATGCTTCAGCCGGAGGTTGCTGATGAATTGGGAGTGCAAAAGGTGGAGAATTTGCTGAATACTGGGGCGGAGTTGATTGCTTCTTCTAATCCTGGTTGTTCGCTGCAAATTAAGAAGCATTTGGAGTTGCAGGGAAAAGCGGTTTGTTTGATGCACCCCATCGAGCTTTTAGATTATTCTATGAGAGGTATTAAATTGCAGAGGAAGTAGTAAT
>RDXH01000028.1 GCA_004292745.1 Oscillatoriales cyanobacterium
GGCTGCATCGTCAGGTGATTTAACCGGACCTAGAACGCAGAGAACACAGAGGGAGATAAGAGAGATGAATACAGGACGATGTTACCGGATTTGATATGACGGCTCTAAGTTTGATAATCCTAGATTTTTTATCAAACATCAACGCAACTTAAAGCGTAAACAGCAAAAGCTATCCAAGAAAAAGAAAGGTAGCCAAAATCGTAAAAAAGCCAGATTGGCAGTGGCAAAAGTTCACTCTGGTAAAACTTCGGTTTTGTTGGACGCCCCGCCCCGTTGAATCAGGAAGCCAGCACTGTATCGCCGTATCGGTCAGCGTCTGGTAGTTCACGCAGATGGCTTTGTTTCCTGAGTTTGCGATTGAATCACAGCACTCCAGTCATCATCATTAACAGCACTTGCCAAATCCTTGCTGCGTTCGTCGGCACTTTTTGCTGCTATTTCCAACTCTTTAGTCAGACTGGAATCTGCCATTGCTTTGCGTAATTTTAGTTTCTTTTCTTCATAGGCTTTTTGTTCGTCAGCAGACATGGCCGCCCGCGCGGCTTGGCCGACTGTACTAGCCCACATTTCGCTGTCTCTACTATTTCCTGGGGGAACGTTTTCGAGTTCTGCTATCCAAGCATCGCGCAAATTTTCCATTTCTTCCCGCTTGGGGAATTTGAAAGTTTTGACGCGGAGGAATGCACAATTTTCGCTGCCATTTTGGGCGATATGACCGTTGAGAGAAAGCAGGATATTTCGGGAATAACCTATATATTGGGTTTGATGGTTCGCGTCGATGACGGCATAGACGCCGGCGACTTTAGCGTTAGTTGCTAAATCGCGCCAAGCCGGGATTGACACTACTTTGGTTCCGTCATTTTCTAAGGCGGGAATTGCTGTCGCTGCACCATGTTCTTCATCGGAACTGTATAAAAAGTTGTGCAGTCCTTCATGGGCGATAGGTACGTTTTGATGTTCGATTGGTAAGTCTAAATCGGCATTCACTTGCTTAATTTCCATAAAATCTCACTACTCTAAAAATGTTGCTTTTCTGGGCTGGTTATCCTGCGGGCCACACTATCAAGTTTACTGTTTGTGGAACAGCTATCTTGCCTGTTATGGATCACCCACAAGAAAATTAATTCTTTGTGGAACAGGCCGGAGAGACTGGTTTATTGTTTTTTTACGTTTATGTAATTAACTTGCGGAGATTTGTTGTACTTCCTCATCAGTCAACTTGACATCTATCGCTTTTACAGAGTCTTCAATGCTGGATAGTTTGGTCGCAGCGGGAATTGGAACGATACAGGGAGATTTGGCCATCAACCAGGCTAATACTATACAGTAAACTGAAACGTTTTTTTCTGCTGCTAATTTCGCGATCGCTGGCATATCTTGCAAACTGGTGACGCGACGGCTTCCTCCGAGAGGACTCCAAGGAAAAAATGTCAGTTTTTCGGTTTCACAGTATTCCAGTACGCCGTCTGATTCGGGTTCTCTGTGCCAAGGATTATATTGATTTTGAACTGAGGCAATTTCTACTGTATCGCGGGCGCGTTTGATTTGTTCTACAGAGAAGTTGGAGACTCCGACAAATCGAACTATTCCCTCTGCCACTGCTTCTTTTGCCGGTGCTAGGGCTTCTTCGATGGTATAACTAGGATCGGGGGCGTGATATTGCCAAAGGTCGATGGGTTTTTTGCCGCCCAAGGCTTCAAAACTTTCGCGGATTGTCTTGCGTAAGTGGTGGGGGTTGCCGTTCCGGGTCCAAGCACCTTGAGGTCGCATCAACCCACCTTTTGTGGCGACGGTGACAGCTCTAATATCTCCTGTATACTGTTGTAAGGCTTTGGCAATTAGTTCCTCGTTATGGTGTTTGTCGGATTGATCTTGGCAGTAGGAATCTGCTGTGTCAATTAATGTGACTCCCAAATCTAGGGCGCGGTGAATTACGGCGATCGCCTGGGATTCTGTTGGTCTACCATTTAAGGATAGTGGCATCCCTCCCAGACCAATTGGGCTGATATTAAAGTTAGTGTTTCCGAGTTTTTTATTTTTCATTGGTTTGCCTTTTTTTGATTGTTTATCTGTAGTGTTAGATTGTTATGGATATTTAAAATACGTAATTTCATCATACAACGATTAACAGTCAAGAGTCAACTGTCAACTATTTAAATTCATAACTAACTCGAAGCGCTGGTGTAAAATCGGAGTGCAAATTGCCAGAAGTAGCGGGAAGCGAACAAAAGTGCGATCGCCAAAAATCCAGATCCTGCTATCCAAAGTATATCACCTCGACCTAACATTGCTTCGGCCGGGACTGTGGTCAAAAAAGCAACCGGGACTATAAACGTGAAGAAAAATCGATAAGCTGCGGGATAAGCTACCATTGGAAATCTACCAGCTTCTAACAATCCTCTGAGGACTTCAGTAACGTTATAAATCTTGACAAACCAAATACTGGTTGCACCCAACATAAACCAGATACTGTAAAGACTCACCATGCCAAATAACAGCGGTATTGCAGTTAAGAAATAGTTGGTGATTTCTACTCCTAATTTGTTGGCCGAGTACAGCAGCAACACCCCGCCGAAGATGATATCGGGTATTCCCCACGGAGATACAGTGTTTGCAGACAGCCAGAATTGGGAACTGATGGGCTTGAGGAGGACAAAATCCAGGGTGCCTTGCTGCACTCGATCGACAATCCGGCTAAGATTAGGTGCGAGAAAGGTTGAGGAAAAACCCTGCAAAATCGTGAAAATGCCCAGTACAACTAAGGCTTCTTCCCATTTCCACCCAGAAAATGTGTTACCGTTTCGGTAGAACAGAAACAGCCCAAACAAACTACCAGTCAGGTTTCCGATGCTGCTGAGAGCCGCGAGGAAAAAATTGATGCGGTATTCGAGTTCTGCTGCGATCGCCGCCCCCCAAAATAGTTTCACTACTTGGACATATCGTCCCATATTTATCGCCATTTTTTATCCAGGAAATACTTTCATATAATCATATTGTAAAGCTGCGATGAAGTTAATTGCTGATTCGGCTTCCCCTTTGACTATAATTTTAAGTTATTTAAACAATGTACCTAAGTATTATTACTGTATAAAGTATTAAGGTTATTAACAAAAACGTAATTAAATTTACAGATTATTAGCAGATAATTAATTCTGTGCTAATAATCTGTGGTTTCCTGTCGGTTCCTACCCTACTGAGATACAAAAGTTTACGTCTATATATTTGTAATTATTATGTGTTACATATCTTAATATTATAAATATTTGAAAAACATCTCCTGTTAGCTAAAACTAGCCCTTAGTATGGTGCATACGTACTCAGAAGCAACGGGTAATCAGTACGAAGTTGAGTTCAATAAATTTACTTAGTCAACAATACTTAAGAGACAGAACATATGGATGCCTTAACAATGTCGAGACTGGGAGTCAAGCACACTAAGAGTGCAGTAGCCGAATCCCTCAGAATCAACACCGGATATGACATAACCAGCCCAGTCACTTTTTACGGGATTGTCAACGAGCACTGCAACGTTAAATGCCGTCAGTGCGAGTATTGGCGACTCAAAGAATATAAAGATGAAATGACCATCGAAGAATGGCAAAATGCTCTCTTAAGTATCAAAGAATTTGTGGGGGAATTTTCCATCAACTTTAGCGGTGGCGAACCTTACATTAAAAAAGGTTTTCTTGACTTGCTGACTTTTGCCAACAAAAATGGGATTCACGCCGGAGTGACGACAAACGGGTATTGTATGACTAGGGAAAACGCAGCCAAAACAGTAGCTGCTCGTCCTTTTAATGTGAATATATCCGTTGATGGACCCAATGCAGAACTGCACGATTATCTGCGCGGTCAGCCGGGATTGTTTGACAGGCTTTCTAAGGGAATTGGATATCTGCGGGAGGAACAGGAGAAACAAGGGGTTCTGTTTCCCATCAACGTCAAACCGACGCTGAACCGACTCAATTTCCGCCACATGGAAGAGATAGTAACCTGGGCTAAAGAAATTGGAGCCACAACGGTGAATTTCCAACCAGTAAATCATTGGACTCCAGAAACCTATGAGGAATTGTGGGTGGAAGAAGAGGATTCCGAGGAGTTTTCGCAGGTAATTGAGCGCCTAATTGAAATGAAGAAAAAAGGTGCGCCAATTATGAATAGTGACGAAGTATTGCGTCTAATGTTACCTCACTTCCGCGACGAAAAAGCCCCCGATGGAGTTCGCCCTTGTCGGGTAGGACTTCGGAATTACTGGATTGATACCCGTGGCGATGTCAAACTTTGCGACGAATATCCAGTAATTGGGAATGTGAAAGAAGAAAGTGCTCGCGCTATTTGGTACGGCGAAAAAGCTCAGAAAGTCCGCCGGGATACTCTGAATTGCGGTAAGCTTTGCCTGATTACCTGTGTGTCGCAAAAGACGATTTTAGATAAGGTAAAAATGGGTCTGAAATTGTTGAAAAATTAAAGCATGAACACAACTTGATTCCTTTACAGGAAAGAGAAAAAGCCTTGATAAAATGCCGGAATGTCATTATCTAAACCCTAGAATATAGGGTGTTAGTCCATTGATATTCCGGCATTTTGGTGACATAGTTAGTGCCAACTTTTTTCAATCGCAGATACTGTACTTGATGAACCTAGAATATGCTCTAAGTTTTAATTAAAGCAGGACGTAAGGCCCAGGAAAGGAAAAATCTAGAGTTGGGGCACAGGCTGTGGCAGTCCTGGACGCACGGGTGGTCAAAAACCCGGTTTCTGCGTCAATATCTCTGGGATAGAGCGACGATTTTTTCTCATAAACCGGGTTTTTTGCGTCCAGGACTGTGTGGGAAAGCGGCCTGGGTAAGTCATAATAAATTTTTAAAATTTGTGCTAAGTCTTGACTTACAGACTTACAGAGTGAAAATATGCTAAGACCCAAGCAACAAACCAACGCACCTATGAACCTGTCACCGAAGTTAGGGGGCACAAGTCCCACACCCACAAAAACTTACCCAACACAGCATCTCAACCCCACAGGATTGCGGACATTACTCGTGGCTGCTTCCATAGCCTCTCTCTGCGCGAGTTGTCAAAGCCCGCAAACACCGACCGCCACAAGTTCTGGTAGCACTCCCGGTAGCACTCCCGCAGCTACTCCTGTCGCAGTTAGCAGTCCCGCTGACCCCAACACTGTCAAAATTGTGTCTATGCTCCCGATGACAGGTAGTGCCTTGGGTCAAGCTCAAACAATGGTCAATGGGATTAAACAAGCCCTGGCTGAAACCGATTCCAAAGCCTGCGATGGCAAAATCAAAATGGAATACGAAGTTCTCGATGACGCGACTGCGGCGGCTGGCAAATGGGACCCAAGCCAAGTTACGTCCAATGCTAATAAGGTAGCAGCGGATGGTTCGGTAGTTGCTGCGATCGGTCACTATAACTCAGGCGCTGCCAAACTTTCAATTCCCGTGCTCAACCAAGCTAATGTAGTGATGGTGAGTCCGGCAAACACCTATCCGGGCTTGACAAAACCAGGAAAAGGTGAGCCCAAAGAACCTAATGTTTATTACCCCGCAGGTACTCGCAATTTTAGTCGGGTTGTCCCGGCTGATGACCTCCAAGGTGCTGTGGCGGCTAACTGGGCGAAATCTTTAGGAGTTAAAAAAGTCTATATTCTGGATGACCAAGAACTCTACGGCAAAGGTATTGCTGACGTTTTTGAAGCAAGTGCTAAAACTGCGGGAATTGAGGTGCTTGGTCGTGAGGGAATTGATATCAAAGCGAGTGATTATAAAGCTTTAATGAATAAGATCAAGGCTTTAAATCCCGAAATGATTTATTTTGGTGGTACGACCCAAAGCAATGCCGGACAAATAATTAAAGACATCAGAAATGTCGGTATGACACAGGAAGCAGTCAAATTCATGGGACCAGACGGCATTAAAGAGCAAGCTTTAATTGATGCTGGAGGTAAAGATGCCGAAGGTGTTTATGCTACCTTTGGTGGCTTACCTCCAAAAGAATTGACTGGTGAGGGCGCGAAGTGGTACGCCGGTTACAAGGCAAAATATAATGCTGAACCGGAAGCTTATGCAGCTTATGCTTATGAATCTGCTAAGGTGATTATCGGCGCAATTAATAAGGTTTGCAAAAATGACCGCGCTGCGATCCGGGATGCTGTTTTGGCAACTAAAGATTTTAATGGGGTACTTGGTAATTGGAGTTTTGATGCTAATGGCGACACTAGCTTGACTACTATGTCAGGAAATGTTGTTAAAGGTGGGAAGTGGGAGTTTGTCAGCCCGCTCAAGACTGAATAATTAGTCTGTTGTCAGTTGACTGTTGTCAGTTGACTGTTGTCCGTTTATCGATTAGCGATCGCAGTCTAGGACGCATTCATACTAAAGAAACCGGGTTTTTACTGGATTTAAGGTTTCGAGTGAGTTTTTTCGGAAAAAAACCCGGTTTCTGCCTCGCTCCCCAATTCCCGATTACCGATTACTAATTACCGAAAATTATGAAAAACTGGAAAAGTATTCTCTTATATATAGGTGTAGTTTATATAGTTTTGTTGTTGGGTCCGATCGCCGGATTTGATTTACCCAAAATTATTGGTGAAATAGTCAAAAGTCCTGAAGTTCTGATTCAACAATTGCTAGTGGGTTTAGTCAACGGGGCGCTGATTGCAATTATTGCTTTGGGTTACACGATGGTTTACGGCATTATTGAATTAATCAATTTTGCTCACGGTGATTTGTATATGTTGGGTGCTTTTGCTTCCCTAACTGTATTCGGAGCTTTTGGTATTCAAGATGGCGCACCTTTAAGTATTGCGATACCGGTGATGTTAGTGGCTTTAATTGTATGTTCGGTGTTTTGTGCGGGACTGAATATTGTTGTCGAAAAGTATGCTTATCGACCTTTGCGAAATGCTCCTCGTTTGGCTCCGTTAATTTCGGCGATCGGGGTTTCTTTTATTTTCCAAAATATGGGATTATTTTGGGGAGGATTGAAAGCTTTTATTCCGGTGATGGGTTCTAATTCGGCTGCTCCGAAAAGCTTCCCAGATTTGTTACCCAGAGTTGATATTCTCAAAGCTATGGGAATTCAAACGAGTATTGTATTTACTACTAAAGATTTAATTGTGTTGGTAGTAGCTGTGGTATTGATGGTTTTGCTTCATGTTTTCGTGCAGTACACTCGTCTGGGAAAGGCGATGCGGGCAACGGCTCAAAGCCGCGATGCTGCTAAAATTATGGGGATTAATGTCGATCAGATTATTGCTTTGACTTTTTTGATTGGTGGGGCTTTGGCTGGTTCGGCGGGAATTTTGGTTGGTTTGTATAACAATACTATTGTTTTTACGATGGGGTTTACGGCGGGCTTGAGGGCTTTTACTGCCGCTGTTTTGGGGGGGATTGGTAATATTGTGGGGGCGATGTTAGGAGGGGTTTTGATTGGGGTGTTGTCGTCTTTGAGCGACCAGTATTTGTCGAGTCGCTGGACTAATGCTTGGGTGTTTGGGGTTTTGGTGGTGATTTTGGCTTTTCGGCCTGGGGGTTTGTTGGGTGAGAATGTTCAGGAGAAGGTTTGAAGGTGCAGTATGTTTGAGATTGGTTTTAACTGGTTCCCAGGCAGAGCCTAGGAACCGATATCCAGAGGCTCTGCCTCGCATCAGCAAATCTGCTAATTATAGCAATGTTGTGATAGAGTAAATGTGGATTACGAGGGTCGAAAACTTTGCCCGAAACAAGAGTTATTTTTTATCAAGATCGAGATGGTGCGGCTCCTGTTCTGGAATGGCTTAAAATCCTCCTTAAGCACGATCTCAAAGGCTATGCCAACTGTGTTACGCGAATTCAACAACTAGCAAGTACAGGTTACGAGTTACGAAGACCTGTAGCAGATTACCTGCGTGACGGAATTTATGAATTACGGGCAAAGCATCTCCGAGTGCAGTATCGCATTTTGTACTTCTTTTCTGGGCAGAATGTAGCGATTTTGGCTCATGCCATCACAAAAGATGAGGATCAAGTCCCTGATACAGAGATTGAGCGCGCAATTCAGCGAAAGGCTCAATTTGAAGCCAATCCAGCAGTTCATACCTACGTGGAGGAAACAGAAGATGGCGAAGACGAATGATGCACTAAAGATCCTTCAACAAATGACCTCTGAAGATCCTGAAATGGAGGAAATGATTAAGGAATCCTATTTCAATGCAGAACTTGCACAACTGATTTATCGTGTTCGGACACAAGCAGGATTGACCCAACAGCAACTTGCCGATCGCATTGGGACAAAACAGTCGGTGATTGCGGAGCTTGAAGATGCTGAGTATGAGGGACACTCGCTTTTAATGCTCCAAAAAATTGCGCGTGCGCTCAATCAGCGATTGGAGGTCGATCTGATTCCGATCGCCCTTGAGCAAAATCGCACTGAGCAGCGTAGTGCGTAAATTGAGAAATGAGTATGCGCGATCGCCCTATTTCCTGATAACGAATGTACTTTAAGTATTAAATATTCCCTGGTTTTAACCAGCCAAAAACTTCGCCTAAAGTCAACTGCATTTCCCCCATAAATTCGGGAACAGGTAGTATATCTGTCGGTTCTTGCAGCGCGATCGGCTGCTGTCCTGCGGGATAAGCTAAAATGTTTTTCTCATCGGGATCTAGCAACCAACCCATCTGACAACCCGCATTCAAACAATGCAAAATATTGTTTGTGACTTTGGTTTGGCTTTGGGCTGGGGACAAAATTTCGATCGTCCAGTCTGGGTGAGTATTAAATGTATTGGCAATTTCGCCGTCAGCGTCTAGGGGAATGCGATTCCACACAAAAATCGCGACATCGGGAACGATAGAACATCCGCCAAAGGTGCAGCGAAGTTCTGGTAAGGCTAGGGCAATTTGTGGTTTCTGTGCGAGATGATTTGCGACTGTGACGAGTCTACCTTGAATTGTGCTGTGTTTTCCTTGTGGCATCGGTTTTTGGACGATCGCACCGTGGATGTACTCGCTAGCGGGTTTGGTTTCTGGCAGTTGCAAAAACTCGTCTAAGGTGATAGTTTTTTCTGGAGCTTGTACCATATCGCGATCGCCCGTTTGAAGTGTGTTGCGGTAACAGTCCCAGTATATTTCAAGTTTCGTCGCTTTTGGTGCAACAATCGAAGTCAAAAGACTTTAAACTGTACCTAGTCTCCCAGTTTCCAGACCAAGCAGTCTAGGGAATTGGTTGAGGCAGAAGTTGGCACAGCCCCCGTCAGTCGGATCTATACTGCAACTCCTAGCCTGCTTCTATTTAGTGCAGGACTAATGACTAATAACTAATGACTAATAACTACTGACTAATGACTAATAAAATAATCCAAGCAATTAAATCAAGTGGTCTTTTAGGGGCGATCGCCTCTTTGACTGTACTCCTATTCGGCGGTTGGAGTGGAACAGTCATCGGCTGGCTGATGGGCACGGCAGCGGGCTTTATGGCTGGTCAGGAACAGAAGGCTTACAGCCCAAAAATGGGTGCGACAATCGGTAGTTTAGCAGGCTTGGGATTGGGAGTTTGGCTATTAGTTGCTAGCGTAGTAGAAGGGGTGGTAGTTAGACCTTTTTCTGGTCAATCTGCGGTGGATTTAGCGACTACTTGGCTCTATGGAATTTGCAGTTTGGCGATCGCCATTTTTACCGCTACATTAATGGGTGCTCTACAAGGTTTACCAAACGAACGCCAGCGATTGGCAACTTTGGTGACATTAGCTTTTATTCTAATTCTGTTTCCGTTCATCGATATTCAGGCTAAAACTGGTTGGATTGCGACTGTAGTACAGATTCAAATCTTTATTATGTTGGCGCTGGGTTTGAATATTACTGTGGGTTTTGCGGGTTTGTTGGATTTGGGATATGCGGCGTTTTTTGCGATCGGCGCTTACACCACGGCTTTGCTATCTTCTGGACAGTTAAATATTGCTTGGAACTTTTGGATAGTTTTGCCGATCGCCGCCGGTGTAGCTGGTATATCGGGCGTAATCCTGGGTATTCCGACACTGCGGCTCAAGGGCGATTATTTGGCAATTGTTACCCTCGGCTTTGGCGAAATTATCCCGGTTGTCTTTAGAAACTTAACCGCGATTCGGATCGACGAACCAGTCTCGAAGATTGTGGCTTCGTTGTTGGGGAAACCAGAATTGGTATTATGTCTCGTTGGGTGCGATCGACCTTTCAACCTCACCGGTGGCGAAGCAGGAATCAACCCGATCGGGCGTCCATCTCTCCCCATCATCGGCACTTTCAGCACCGGCAACTACTTTCCCTGGTACTACCTAATTTTACTATTAGTAGTCTTCTCATACTTTATGATTTCCCGACTCCGAGATTCCCGCCTAGGGAGGGCATGGAATGCCATGCGCGAAGATGAATTAGCGGCTAGTTCCATGGGCATTAACCTCGTCAAAACCAAACTTTCGGCTTTTGCAATGGGAGCCACATTTTCAGGGTTTGCAGGCGCGTTTTACGCAGCTTATATTAGCGCCATTTTTCCCAGCGTCTTCGATTTTTCAGTCTCCGTAATCATCCTGTGCATGGTAATTTTAGGAGGCTTGGGCAACATGACTGGTGTGATTTTGGGCGGTATCATTATCATGTCTGCCGATCGACTTTATCTACCCCAACTAGCACAAGTCCTTAAAGGTTTTCTGAATACTTTTGTACTACCCAGGATTGCCATCCCCCAGTTAGCAGACTTTCTGGCTACCAGTTTAGACCCCATTCAAATGCGTTTATTTCTGTTCGGTTTAACTCTAGTTGTCATGATGATTGTCCGCCCAGAAGGGCTGATTCCCGATAAAATTCATCAAGCTGAATTGCATGATGATGCTGAGGCTAGCAATGAGTCTTTAGCAGATGCCAGAAGTCAATAGTAATATCAATTCTGGTTAATTGGCGATCGCTATTCAACAAAACATCAGACAAGGGGGAAACATCAGCGATGAGTAATAATTTAACTGGGACTGCTTTTATTGTGGCAGAATTTAGAGCCGAAGAAAATGCAGAGACTACTCCTCTTTATACTGACAATGTAGTAAAAATCTGGCTCAATGAAGAAACCAGAAAAAATGCCAGCGAAATAGCTCAAAACTCTCCGGCTGCTAAAGAAATGATTAAATTGCGGACTAAATATTTTGATGATGTTTTGTCCAATCAAATTTTAGCAGGCTGCAAGCAAATCGTGATTTTAGGTTCTGGTTTGGATACTCGCGCTGCTAGAATAAATGGATCGGGAGTGATTTATTTTGAAATAGACGATCGCGCCACACTGGAACTAAAAGCAGAAACTCTCAAAGCTCATAAAATCAAGGCAAATGTCCGCTACATTCCCGGCGATTACGTCCAAAATAATTTAATCGCTTTGTTGAAACAGAGCGATTTTGATTTTGAGCAACCTACATATTTTTTGTGGGAAGGGAACACCACCTTACTTGCCAAACAAGATGTCATCTTTGTATTAGAAACAATTCGCGATAATGTTAAGGATTTTAAATTGTCCTTTGATTATATGTCGGAAAAGGTGATTGCGAGAACCACGGGCTACCAAGATATCAATGATTACATAGATAAATACGAAAGTATGTACACACGGTGGATTACTGGGTTTGAAAATATTGCTACTTTGGCTGAGGAACTCCATCTCAATATTATTGATAACTTCTCAACCGCCCAGTTGCACGAACAATATCGCCCTCACCGTTCGTTAGCATCTAATCTTTTAAAATTCTACTTTGTTTGTACGTTAGAACTTATATCTGAGTAGTAAAAAACCATATTTAACCGCAGAATGTAATACGGGCTATACAAAGTTTCGTCCGCCTGGGCCGACTGGAAAACAAGTAAAGTAATAGGAAGTAGAACAAAAATGTCATTATTAGAAGCACAACAACTTACCATGCGATTCGGTGGCTTGACTGCGGTAAATCAGGTCAGCTTAACTTTGGAAAAAGGGTCGATCGCCAGTTTGATCGGCCCCAACGGTGCAGGTAAAACCACATTTTTTAATATGCTGACGGGCATTTATAAACCAAGTGCGGGCCAGTTGGTACTGGAAAATAAAAATATTACAGGCTTACCGCCCGATCGCCTGACAACTTTTGGCATTGCTAGAACCTTTCAAAATATCCGCTTGTTTAACAATATGACTGTTTTGGATAATGTGCTAGTAGGTAGACACTGCCGCTTAAAAACAGGTTTATTGGGTGCAATTCTCCGCCCTCCCACTGTGATTTTGGAGGAACGGGAAGCTAAGAAAAAAGCCTTGACGATGCTGGAATTTGTCGGTTTAGGTGCTGCGAAAGCCCCGGAGTTGGCAAAAAACCTTTCCTACGGCGACCAGCGTAGATTGGAAATTGCCAGGGCTTTGGCATCGGACCCGAAAGTTTTGCTTTTGGATGAACCGACTGCGGGGATGAATCCGAACGAAACTGCCGATTTAACTCGCTTTATTTACCGGATTCGGGATGAGTTGGATTTGAGTATTTTGCTAATTGAACATGATATGAAAGTGGTGATGGGAATTAGCGATCGCGTCAGTGTTATGGAATATGGCACTAAAATTGCAGAGGGAACTCCCGATGAAGTTCGCGCTAATCCTCGCGTGATTGAGGCATATTTGGGAAAAGAAGAAGATGCCAATGGGTAGCGCCCTTCACTTTACCCGATCGATATTTGAGCTCGTTCCTCAACTTTTTATTTAACTTCAAACTCAGATAATATAACGAAGGACAAAGCAGAAAGAGTAATTATGTTGGAAATCAAAGACATTCACACCTACTACGGAAATATTCACGCCCTCAAAGGAGTATCGCTAACAGTCTCTCAGGGAGAAGTTGTGACATTAATCGGTAGCAATGGGGCTGGGAAAACTACAACTCTCCGCACGATTCAAGGGCTGCTGCGTCCACGCCAAGGTACTGTGTTATTTGAAGGGAAGCCTTTGGAATCGCTGTCTACAGAGGCGATCGTCCGTTTGGGTATTTCTCAAAGTCCCGAAGGGCGGCTGATTTTCCCGCGCATGACAGTACAAGAAAACCTAGAAATGGGTGCTTATCTCCGTAATGATACTCTCGGTATTAAATCAGACATGGAAAAAGCATTAAATTTATTTCCCCGTTTGCGAGAAAGAATTAGTCAAAAAGGCGGTACTCTTAGCGGTGGTGAACAGCAAATGTTGGCGATCGGTCGTGCTTTGATGTCCCGCCCCCGTCTGTTATTATTGGATGAGCCGAGTATGGGACTCGCACCGATGTTAGTTAGTCAAATTTTTGCGATCGTCCGCGATATTAATGCTCAAGGTACAACTATTTTACTCGTAGAACAAAACGCCCGTATGGCTTTAAGTGTAGCTCATCGCGGTTATGTTATCCAAACAGGTCAAGTTGTAGTCGCCGGTACTGCTAGCGATTTGCAGTCAAATGAAACTGTCCGCAAAGCATATTTAGGTGAAAGTTAAATAGTTATATTGGTTATTTGTTATTTGTTATTGGTAATTGGTTCTTTAACAAATAACCAATTACCAATAATTAATTACCCAATGGGCGATCGCAATTTCCGCCTCTCCAACTCCATTTCAAAAGCCACCCGTACCTTTTCCCACTCCACTTGCGCTTCAAACAGCCAATCGCTGGCTATTCCAACATCAAAAGTCTGGCTCCCTCCCGACTCTACTGCTGCACGGCTAATCGACTCCAACTCCTTGCAAACTTCCGAAAAAGACACCGCTCCCAAATTAGCACTACTAGACTTTAGCGTGTGAGAAGCCAGCTTCAAACTGTCAGCATCGACACTAACAATAGCCTCTTTCATTGCTTCTAAATGTCGCGGTGCATCTAACAAATAGATATTAATTAAATCGGCCAAAAAATTGGGGTCATCATCATCATCTAGTTCGCTGAGATTTTGTAAAATTTTAAAATCTATCGGCGAAACATTTTCTGTTTTAACAATAGAAGAACCTGTCCCATAGCCACTTTCTAATTTGTGAGGAACACTGCCATTTTTTGACTCATTAACCCCAGTTACTCCATCCCGATTAAGAGGTTGACATTTACTTAGGGCGATCGCCAACTCTTCCCGACGGACAGGTTTAGTAATATAATCATCCATCCCCGCTGCCATACATTTTTCGCGATCGCCCTGCATCGCATTAGCAGTCATGGCAATAATTCTCGGCTTTTGGTGAGCCGGAAATTCCCGACAGATATGGCGCGTCGCTTCCAATCCGTCCATTTCCGGCATCTGCACATCCATGAGCACAACATCGTAAGATTGTCGCTTCAGAATCTCCAAAACCTGCAACCCATTACCAGCAATATCAGCCCTATATCCTATCCTATCGAGCAAATGTGTCGCTACTTTTTGATTTACCACATTATCCTCTGCCAGCAAAATCCTAATCGGAGCTCTCTTAGCTCCCTCCGAGGAGGAAATCGCCCCCTGTCTCAACACCACAGGAGTTGGCTGCACGCGCTGTTGTGCCTCGGAATTTTCAAAATACTGCAATCTTGAAGTCAAAGTCGCCACATTTGAAACATCCCCCCGGCCATTTCTGGCAGTAACATAGCCAAAAACTTGCATCAAAACATTATAAAATTGAGACTGTTTCAGAGGCTTAGTTAAAAAAGCTGCAAAATGCACTTCTGTAGTTTCAAGTTTTTTCCAAACTTCCGCCTTACTCAAATAAGTAAATAGCACCAAAGGCAGTGGATTTTTATGATTACTTTGAATATTTATCCCATTCCTATCTAAGCCTTCACCCTCGGCAAAAAAACTGCGCATTTCAAATTTACGAATTTCCACAGCCAGGGCTACACCATCCATATCTGATAAATTCATTGCCAAAATAGCCAAATCTATCTCGGAATTGTCTTGAATTATTTTCAATGCCTCAGCCGCAGAACT
The DNA here is from genome assembly GCA_004292745.1 of Oscillatoriales cyanobacterium. Classification (GTDB taxonomy): domain Bacteria; phylum Cyanobacteriota; class Cyanobacteriia; order Cyanobacteriales; family Microcoleaceae; genus Microcoleus; species Microcoleus anatoxicus. The sequence continues at coordinate 14,928 of RDXH01000028.1, forward strand.
TGCAGTCACAGGTATCATACCCCAAGACTCAGCCTGGGCAATCAAAACTTGCCGATTAATTTCATGATTTTCCACAATTAACAGACGCTTTCCTACGACAAAATCTGGATGTTTTTCCTCCGCACTACCTTCGATCGCTTCCGCCATCAGCGTAAAATAAAAAACTGATCCCGTTCCTGATATGGACGGCTCTACAAAATCCGCAGGCGCTTGTCCCACCACACTTTTTCTAAACTCAGGCAGTGATGTTTGGAAATGACTATTTGGTCTAGATACCTGACTAAAAACCCACATTTTACCAGACATCATATCGCTAAGACGCTGACTGATTGCCAGTCCCAAACCAGTACCGCCGTATTGTCGAGTGGTTGAAGCATCGACTTGTGAAAAAGCTTTAAACAGCCGATCCATCCGGTCTGGTGGAATACCTATTCCCGTATCTTGGACAGCGAATTGAATTTCGTATTGTTTATTAACTGTTAATTCTTCCGGGTTAATTACGAACTGTTCTTGTTCTAAACTCTTTTCATCTAAGGGCGAATTTCCCGCAGCACAGGGATGAATTTCTCTAGCGGTACAACGTACTACTATTTCTCCTGATTCGGTAAATTTAACGGCATTACCTAACAAATTCACTAAGATTTGGCGCAGTCTCGTAACATCGCCTAAAATCTTTTTAGGAACTGAAGCATCAATTAAGTAAGCTAACTCTAAGCCTTTTTCCGAAGCTTTCGGTGCTAGCAATTCTAGAGATTCTTCTATACAGTTTTGTAATTCAAAAGGATGTTTTTCTAAATCTAATTTACCCGATTCTATTTTGGAAAAATCGAGGATGTCGTTAATAATAGTCAGTAAAGCATCGCCACTACTGCGAATCGTTTCGACAAAATCCCGCTGTTCAGGAGTCAGCGCCATATCTAGCAGCAAACCAGTCATGCCAATTACTGCATTCATGGGAGTGCGGATTTCGTGACTCATGGTAGCTAAAAATTCGCTCTTGGCTTGGTTAGCAACTTCCGCTGCTTGTCTGGCTTGATCTAAAGCTTCATTTTGCTCTGCTAGTTGCTGCTGTCGCTCAACTTCTGTTTCTAACAGCTTTGCTTGAGCTAAAGTAATGCCGACTTGAGCGGCAACATCTTCTAAAAGTTCTATTTCGTCTGGATTCCATTGACGAGTTGCATCGCACTGGTGCAAAGTAATAATTCCGTTGGGTTTGTTTTGATAGGAAGTGCGAACTGCTAACATCGATTTCAGTCCGATGCGGCGACACATGGGTACTGAGGATTCGAGCAAAGGATCGGCAAACACATCGGGAGATGCTAGGGCTACATCTTCCGAAAGTAGTTTTTCGGTATAGGGGTTGTAAGTTACAGAGAGTTCTAAATCTAAAGCTGATTCGTAGGCTGGTTCTAAGTATTCTGCGACGCAAGGAAGGTGGGGATAGGGTTCGACTAGATAGGTGTGAATTGTACAGCGATTGACACCAAATACGCGGCCGATTTGGGTGGCGGTTGTTTGGACAATTTCTTGGGTATCTAAGGTCGATCGCACTTTTTGAGTGATTTGTTTGAGCAACAAAACCCGCTGGTATTGTCGCTGCAAAGTTAGCTCTCGTTCCTCGCGAGCAATTTCCGAGCCGATGTAATTCCCCATCAACTTTAAGATTTCTAAATTGAGGGGTTTTATAGGAGGTTTAGGGGTGCGGGATGTAAAGCTCAAGGTGCCAAAAACTCGGCCGCCTACCATTACCCGCGTACCCATAAATGCCTCCAGCCGACGCACTGTGTAAGCTGGGTGGTGTCGCCACTGAGTAGTACCCGCCGATTCGATGGAAATAGGTTCTGACGATCGCAATACCTCTCGTTCAAAAGTTCTACTTAAAGCAAAACCGTCTCCTTTAGCAAATCCGAAGGGAAAATCTTCTGGTAAATAAGCCGCCATTACTTCGTAGCGATCGCCCAAAACCCGTCCCAACAGCCCAATATCCATGCCAAACTGACTGCAACCCATGGCCAGCATCCTCGCCGTGCGATCGTCAAAGGAGCCTTGAGAGCTCACCATTACCTCGTAGAGCGATCGAATTGCTCTTTCACTTTCCCGGAGTTCCTCAACCCCTTCGACACGGCGGCTGACATCATGCAAAGTCCCCAAAATTCCAACAATTTCACCTTCGGAATTCAGTCTCGCCTGGGCAAATATTTCCACTGAAATAAAGCCGGAACAACTTTTATTATCTAACTCATCAAAACCGATAGGATACCTTTTCAAAAATTGCACTTCTCGCCGATGAAATTCTGACTTGCGCGCCACCAAAGAATCAAATAATTTGGCACACTGCTGTCGCTCATTGATGTGTATCCAATCTAAAAAATGAGTTTGTAAACTTTCTGCGACTGAATAACCAGTCATGTCCGTCCAAGCACGGCTCAGAAATGTCCAAACGCCTCGCACATCCATCTGAAAAATGACAGTTGCTTTCAGAGAGTCAAATATTTCCGATTGCTGCTGCTCGCTTTCGCGAAGTTTTACCTCTAACTCCTTCTTTTGAGTAATATCTGTATGAGTTCCCACCATCCGCAGTGGTTTTCCCTCAGCATTTCGCAAAAGTTGACCCCGGTTGAGCACCCAAATAATGCTACCGTCTTTGGATTGCATCCGGTATTCTGTTACAAACTCCGCTGTTTTTCCTGCTAGGTGATCTTCTACAACTGCTTTGACTAAATCTAGATCTTCGGGGTGAATTCGGTTCCACCATTCGGAACTGCGATGGTCGATTTCACTCTCAGAGTAACCCAGGATTTCTTTCCAGCGATCGGAATAAAAACACTCATCAGTTTCAATATTCCAATTCCAAATCCCTTGATTGTTGATTTGAAGCGCCAGATTTGCGAGGTCGGAACTTTTTTGAGAAATTTGTTCAATTTCTTGGCGATGCACCGCCGCCATTTTTATTTGTGCAGATAGTTTTTTGTATTGGGTGCTGGTAGATTCTAGCTGGCGCTGCAAAGCGATTAAACCCGAATGGAGAGACTTTGAATCCAGGGCTTGCAATAGGATAGTTTTAGGATTAACAATACCGATCGGGTGACTATTTTCGTTGACAACTAATAAAGGCAGTTGGCAGTAGGTTTTTTGCAAAAGACCGATGGCTGTTTCCAGAGTTTGGTAAGGCCGTACCAGGGCTGGCGGGCTGCTGCAAACCGTTCCCGCTTTAGTTTGGTTAGAGTCCATTCCCAGTGCTTGCAACAGCACAAGATCGCGGGTACTGACCACCCCAAGCAGCTTGTTGTTGGTAAATTTTGAATTCTGAGTCGTCCCCGTCGCATTTTGTTCAGCGGTTTCGGTGATCAATACATAGTTAACATTGTTTCTGAACATCAGTTGCGCCAAGTAACGAACTGAAGCACTAGCCGGAGCGTGAATAATCCGGGAGGCAGCGATGCGAGGGATTTGATAAAGTTTAATTGAGTTAGCTGGCAACTCTAACTTCGGATGCAAACTTGGCGCTGGCGGAGGGGGTGTCAATAGCGTTTGAGGTGACGAAACGCTACTAACTGCTTTTTTTTTCGAGTTCCCAGCATCCTGCAACATTTGTAGCAAGCTTTGAGTGCTAATGATACCGACAAGTTGGTCAACTTCGCTGACGATGGGCAAGTGGCCTATTTGGTTTTTTTCCAGCAGACTTCCCAAGGCGAAAATGTCGGTAATTTGCGATTCTCTGGCTACAGTTACCGTTCTGATCATAATTTGTTCGATCGCAAATCCTTTTAAAGAAGCCCCGATCGAATTTAGCTGTACAATATCTCGTTCTGTGATGATACCCAGCACGGGGCCATCAGCCGGATAGCTTGGTTTTGAGCTGTTGAGACTCCGCCCATTTAAATCTGAGTGTACCGGACGCGGTACGGTATCGTAAAAACCTAAATTTTTCCTGGCTGGTGCTGCATTCGGGTCTGTCCAAGTTTCTCGTTGAAAATTCCCGTGCTGTTCTAGCACTAGCACGTAACTCGCCCCTGTGCTACTCATCAGTTCGATCGCCTCTTCTATGGGTGTCTGAGGCGTTACAATGAGGGGATTGCGGTTAATTACCTGATTGAGGGAGGGAATAAACATCAGGGGGCATAGGAGTGATATTGGTTAGAAAACCGCGACATCGTAAAGGTTCAGATATTTGGCCGCCACCAATAGATGCTGACGGCTCTGGTAGTCGGGGTAATTGTCAGGATTTTGGCATCATAAACTTATGCGGTAACACTAGACCCAAAATCTCCGATTTTTTTGATTATAAGCCACACTACCAATTGTCTTAACTTTATTTAATCTTCCTTTTGACTCTATCAAAGATTATACTAGAGGACTGTACTTGGCTGGTTAACTCTCTCACTTTTTTCTGGACCATACCGTAATTACTCTCACCTAGGGAAGGGAACTCCCTGGACTTGTGTGAGAGGTCTGACACCTCAATACTCAGAATTCACCAGGCATGGTCTGGCGATCGCCACCTGACGGATTTAAGTATTTGTACCGTAAAATAAGCATCAGAAAGTATCATGGAGCAAAGTAAGAACCGAAGTAATATCACTATTTAAACCACCTATCTCTAAGGCTTTATTATAGTAATATTTATCCCAAATTTTACACTTTTCATTCCTTTTTTACTAAGATTTTCCAATTTAACTATTTTTTATTTATTCAGCGCGGGCGCACGAAAGTTATATCGGCGAATAAAATTCTCCGATGAATCTAGTAAAACAAGCTTGAGGAAAGGTTTTTTACGAAATTTACACTAAAATTTATGACTAAATCCCCATGGCTATACAGCCTCGTGCGATCGCAGCAAAATTTAGGTACGCTATCCTGTAATTGTACTTGTCTAAACCATTGATACCATGTCTGTCGATCGCCTGCAAAAAATTGTTGATAGCTTGACAGTTCGTCTCAAGCGCGATGTATTAGTTGAAAAATCCCTATACGAAATTCGAGAAGTCTTACAAAGCGATCGCGCCGTACTCTACTATTTTTACAGACAGTGGCATGGTCAAGTTACCTGCGAGATGTTAAGTGCGATCGAACTGTCAATTTTAGGTTCCACCGGGCCTAGTGACTGTTTTAACGGCGAATATGCTACTTTGTACCAAGGGGGTAGAGTCAGAGGAATTACAGATATTGAACTAGAACCAATTCACGAATGTCACCGAGATTTTCTGCGTAGCCTGAAGGTGCGCGCTAATTTAGCAGTCCCAATTTTAACGGCGAAGGGGCTTTGGGGACTGTTAATTGCTCATCAGTGCAGCGGGCCACGCACTTGGTCGCGATCGGATATTGAATTCATGCAGACACAAGCACAAAATATAGCCATGTCTCCCACAATTCAAAATAGCTAAACATCACACCAATCAACCCTAATTCTTCAATCTCCATGGGCTGCTGAATCGTGATGCGCTGTTTGATAGCGAGCACAAGTTTAGATTATGTTTGGGTGATGATAGTTGAGCGATCGCCCCTACACCAAAAATGAGCGATCGCCTCCGCAGTCACCATTACCAAATCTCAACTAGACTGCGAAATCAAATCCGAATCCTTTTTTTCCTTCGAGCGATCGACTGAAAAATCTTCATAGTACGAGCGTTCAGTATTCACATCCCACAAATCGTGCTTTTCCCCCAGAATATTTCTCACCGCCAATATCCCCGTTAGCATAGAATGGTCTTGATTATTGTATCGGTGCATACCATTTCGCCCGATCGTCTGCAAATTCTCAATTCCCTTCAAAAAACCTTCAAGTACCTGCAAGTGTCCGCGATATTCGCCATCATAAACCGGATAAGCTTTGAGTTGCCGTATCACAACTCCATCCTCAACCTCCGCAGATTTTGCTAAACCCAAACCAACCAACTCGCGACTTGCCAATTCCACAAGTTCCGCATCCGACATTTCCCAAATCTCGTCACCTACACTACAGAAATATTCCATTCCCAAACAACTTTTGCTAGCGTCTGGAACTAAAGCAGCACTCCAATTCTTGAAATTTTGAATTCGCCCCACCTTAACTTCGGGAGAGTGAATATAAATCCAGTTGTCGGGAAACAAATCTGGGCGATCGACAATCAGCGATACAATCAAAAAATCTCGATATTTGAGCGATCGCGCCGCGTGCAAAACCTCTGGTGGCGGTGGCGGCTCCATTCTTGCTACCAGCGCCGATACCGGCATACTCGTCACAAAATTATCCGCCGAAAATTGCACTAATTCGCCATTATGTTCAGCAGTAATACTTTTAATTTTATTTCCTTCACGCTGCAAGCTAATGACTTTAGTATCCAGGTAAACTTTCCCCTCTTTACTTTCCACAGCTTCCGCGAACTTTTCCCACATCATCCCCGGCCCCAAAGCCGGATAATCAAACTCTTTAATTAATGTTTTAGTATCATTGCTACCAAACAAAGCATTAATAATTGCTGTCTTCAATGACAATCCTTTAATTCGCTGTGCAGCCCAATCTGCTTGAATTTCCGAACAGGGAATGCCCCAAACTTTTTCAGTGTAAGTTTTGAAAAATGTTTTGTAGAGTCGTTCTCCAAAACGATTAATCACCCACTGTTCAAAAGTTTTTTCTTCAGGAAGTGGCTGCATTCTCACTTTCAGATAGCTCAACAAAATTAGCATACTTTCAAATATGCCCAAATTAAATAGAGTATTGAAGGCACTTATCGGATAATCAAAAAAACGACCTCGATAATAAATTCTGGACAATCGTGGCACTTTGATAAAATCATTACCCAGCACCTCTTGCCACAACTGCTGCACAGCAGCAACTTTAGTATAAAAGCGGTGGCCACCAATGTCGAAACGATAGCCCTTATAAGTTTCGGTGCGAGCTATTCCCCCAACTTTATCACCTTTTTCTAATACCACAGGGATGATACCCTGCTTGACTAGCTCGTAGGCTGCGGTCAAACCGGCAGGTCCAGCACCGACGATCGCAACAGGATAATGTTTCACACTTGCCTACCTCTAGTTTTTTATATGACTATCTAATGCTGTTATAACTTGTGAACTTAGTAGATGCACCCGTGAATACCCTGAGACATGATCGATCGATTCAAACATTTACCTTCTTCAGTTGGTCTTGAGCGGTAGAGCAGATACTGGCAAGCTAACCTTGACAGTCAAGGGCTTTTTTTGGGACAACACATGGCGAGCAGTGCCGATCGCAAAGCCTAGTCCGCTGTAAAAGTAGTAAAGCCAGTGCCAAGGAATTGTTTTGAGAGCGAACATCATACCATGTTTCCGCCAAAAAAAGCCGTAAAGCGGAGCATTAATTACTACCAGCGGTACAGCCAGCAAGCTAGCCAATATCAGACCGCCGATCGACCACCAAGTACCCAAAAATGAGAGTAGCATTGCATAAGTTAAAACTATGCTGACGCGGCTCGAAACTTGCAAGTTGAGGTCATTGTTCAATTTGCGATCGCGCCAAATCAACTCAGTCCAAGGCAATGCTCGGTAGAAAAAATCAGCTCTCAGTAACGAAATAGGTTCCCACCGTTTTAAGTGTTTCACCTGTAATGTTTTACATAACCTAATTCTGTAACCTGCTTGTTTCAAACGGTAGCCTAGTTCAATATCTTCGATCGAAGGTCGTCGATAACTTTCATTAAAGCCACCCATCTGCAAAAAAATTTCCCGGCGGATCAATCCACAAGCACCCCAAAAAGTCGAAGCTTCTTCATTACCTGTTTGGTGGACGTAGTGGTGCATCAGATTTCTATATTGCGACAAAAAACCTGGATCTCCAGGAGCATCGTCGTAAGAACCAATTGCCGCAGCTAAATAAGGGTTATTTTTGAATACCGAAATTGCGTAGCCTATAGCTTCTGGACAAACAGCCACATCAGCATCCACGAAAAACAGAATATCTCCCTTCGCAGCCTGAGCTCCCAAATTCCTTGCCCGCGCAGGGCCACCGGATTCTGGAATTCTGATTAATTTAGCACCAAATTCCTTTGCCAAACGCCAGGAACCATCGCTGTCCCCATCTGCTACTACAATAATCTCCATCGGTCTCGGTACAGCTCGATCCAGTTTTGACAAACAGGTGCGGAAGTAAGCACCCCCGTTGTGGACTGGGATAATCACGGATACAGTTGGTTCAGCAGTATAAATCATCACCTAATTTCTTTAATTTTCCTAGCAAAAACTTCGGTTAATTTTACAGATGCTACTTTACACAGGATAAAGGCAGCTCTACTTTTTACTCAACAACCCGATCTTTGTTTCTCTTCAACGGCATTTTTTTCTGGGGTCTGTCGCTGCTTTTTCCCCAATTTATACCCGTATTTTACGCCGGATTTGGCGCACACTGGTAGTATAAAAGCAACAGCTTTACAAAATCTTTAAAAATACCATGATTTGTGTAAACCTGATAACAAGCACGCTCCATCCTCTTCTGTGACTGTGTTGCCAGACACCAAATTGCGATCGCCAACTCGACAATAAGTATAAAAAAGCACATATACTTGATATGCTTTTTGACAGTGTACGATCGACCTTTATACCAATTTAATGTGAAGTTGCATATATTTCGATCCCCCTCGCATCCCCACCCCCCCCTAGCCCCCCCCAAGGGGGGAAGGGGGACGAAAGAGAAGACTCTTGTCCCCCCCTCCCACCAGGGGGGTTAGGGGGGATCAGATTCTACGGGGCCTCATAAAAAATTGGTATTAGTCGTTTCTTAACATAGCATTAGCTCAGCCTTTTTGATTCACAATTTTACCAGCACCAGTTTAGACCATATATGAACATTTCCCACAACGACTTAGATTTGCCTTTAATTTCAGTCATCATACCTGCTTACAACGCTGAAAATTTTATTGCCAAAACACTCTTATCTGTATCATCTCAAACTTATCAAAACCTAGAAATATTAGTTGTTAACGATGGGTCTACAGACACCACGGCAGACATAATCAAATCTTTCGCTCAAAAAGATAAGCGAGTTATCCTATTGGAACAATCAAATGCAGGCGTAGCCGCCGCGCGCAACCTCGCCATTGAAAAATCTAGAGGCGAATATATTGCTCCCATCGATGCCGACGATATTTGGTATCCTCAAAACCTAGAAAAACAATTAGACTGCTTAATGAAATCAGAGCCATCCGTAGGAGTAGTCTATTCGTGGTCCCTTGATATCAACGAACAAGACTTACTCACAGGTGGATTTTACAACTCTATCGTAGAAGGAGAAGTTTACACAGCTTTAGTTTATAAATATTTTATGGGTAATGCGAGTTCATGTCTGATCCGCCGGATTTGTTTCGAGAGAGTCGGCGGTTACAATAGCCAATTGAAAGCCAAAAATGCCCAAGGCTGCGAAGACTTGGAACTTTTTCTCCGCATCGCCGAACATTATCAATTTAAAGTAGTACCAGAATTTTTAGTTGGCTACCGACAAATTTCCAGCAGTATGTCTTGTAACTATGCAGCAATGGCAAAATCCCACTCTTTAATTATGGCAGATGTGCGGGAGCAGCATCCAGAAATCCCTGCCAAAATTTATCGCTGGTCAAGCAGCAGTTTTTATATGTACAATTTAGCAATAAAAAGCAACCGTAACGGCAACCACTTGAGTACATTATTTTGGCTATATAAATCTTTTAAAGAAGATTTATTCATGACTCTTTTGCGTCACAACTTCTATATTTTGTCGATGGAAAGTATCGGCAAAATTCTAGTTAAACCATTTACTCAATCTGGTTTAGAGCTTAAACAACAATTACCATCAAGTGAAGGCACAACAATAGCCACCGTCAACCGCAGAACCATGATTCATAAAATGCTCCCATCTCAGGTATACGAACGAATCAGACTCAATATTGTAGTAAATCGAGGAGGCAAATAAACGAACACAAAAAAACCAGATTTTTGCAATAAACCTGGTCTTTGATGCCATCTATAGAATCAGCTTAAACAAAGGAACATATATTTTCCTGATTCCTGATTTCTGCTGGATTCTACTTCTAAATTATTAAGCGTGAGAAGCTGTAGGAGTTTTAGCTTTTGGCTGCTTACCATCGGGCGAAATAGATTCCCCTTCAATAAAAGACCGCAGCATCCAAGCCATTTGTTCGTGCTGTTCCATCAAACCAGTCAAAAAGTCTGCCGTTCCATCATCCTTAAACTCTTCACTGCACTGTTCGACGTGTTCACGGAGATTGCGAATAACCAACTCGTGGTCATCAACTAAACGCGATACCATTTCCGTAGCTAAAGGCAAATCGCCGATATGTTCTTTAATCGAACCATACTTCAGAAAACCCTCAGCAGTACCAATTGGATAGCCACCTAAAGTTCTCACCCGTTCCGCCATAGCATCGATATTGAGTGTTAACGCCTGATAGTGTTCTTCCCACAACTGATGGAGCGATCTAAACTGTGGGCCAACTACATCCCAGTGGTACTTCTTAGTTTTGATTAACAGCAGATAAGCATCGGAGAGGTCGTGATTCAACAGTTCGATGACGCCCGCACGTTGCTCTTCGGATAGACCTATGTTTAACTTACGCATTGAAACTGTTTCCTACAATCTAAGTTTCCATTCATTAAAACCGATTTACTGTGTCAATTACATCAACCCAAAGGACGATTGAAGTTTAGTAAAATAGCCTAGTTTTCTGTTACAATAATCGCCATATAGATACCTTTAGATAGATGCAATGAAACTTTTGGTACCGAGCCGTTAGTGCCACTGTGGCGATCGCCCACTCAATATATATATGGTTTAACGATCCTCCCAGTGCCCCAGACTCATCAGCTACGTACCCTAGTTTGTCGTTTCAGAACCGAAAAGTTGTAACGAAATATTACAAGATGACGCTAAAACAGCATACAGTCTTGACAGCCAAGAAAGGAGCCGCTATTCTGATATACATACCCGGGTAAGTCAATTCACAGTCCTATGCAAGAAAAGCAAAAAGTTACACTGTATCTTCCACCTGAACTGCATCGCCAGCTCAAAATCAAAGCCGCAGTAGAATCTGAACCGATGTCATCAATTGCAGAAAGGGCAATTGTCTTTTACCTAGGAAACTCCGAACTGGTTGACGAAGTAGAAGCCTCCTACGGACAAACCCATCGGGTATACACTTGTCCAGAATGCACGGGTTCAGTAGTAATGCGAGATGGAGAACTGGCATCGTTAACAAGTCAGCCAAGCGTATTGGCTGAGCAGGATCTTCCAGTAAAGCAGGTGTCCGGCGTCAGCGCCAGCACAGCCCTACCGGGAGAGGAAGAATTAGTTCCCTGCTAAGAATGCCTTGCTAGCCGCAAGCGGCTAGAACTGAAATAGTCAGTTTTCAGCTAATGGCAGCATTGAGATTTAGCAAAGATAGCACCGTCTCTAGTGGGTCGAGGAATATGCAAGAAGAGATCAGTATTCTAATCCAAGCTCAATATCCTCTGATCTACCTCGTGACATCCGAGGAAGAGCGGTGTGAGCAAGCAATTTATGCTAAAGTACGGTGAACCTAGGACAAACGCCCAGCAAAACACGCTCTCGCCACAGGCAGCCCTGGAATGGGTGATCCGGCAGCGAGAACCCAACAGCAACCCTAGTATCTATATATTCAAGGATCTTCATCCTTTTAAAGATGATGCGGCTGTAACTAGGTTGTTGCGTGATGCGATCGCCAACTTCAAAGGAACACAAAAGACAATTATACTGATGTCTCCTTTGCAGCAAATTCCGATCGAGCTAGAAAAGGAAGTGGTAGTGTTAGACTTCCCGCTCCCAGACATGAAGGAACTAAACCAAGTATTGTCTAGCCAGTTGGAGCAAACGAAGTCGCGACGGATTACCACAGAAGGGCGAGAAAAACTCTTGAAAGCAGCCTTGGGATTAACCAAGGATGAAGCCGAAAAAGTTTATCGCAAAGCCCAAGTTTGCAAGGGACGCTTGACGGAAGATGAAGTTGACATAGTTCTGTCCGAGAAAAAGCAACTAATTCGTCGCAACGGCATTCTAGAGTTTATTGAAGAAGACGAAACCATTGAGGCTGTAGGCGGTTCAGAAGCACTCAAGAATTGGCTGAGACAGCGTTCCAACGCTTTCACAGAGAGGGCGAGAGAATACGGCTTGCCCCAACCCAAAGGGATGCTGATTATGGGTGTCCCCGGATGCGGGAAATCCTTAATTGCCAAGACTACATCCCGTTTGTGGGGACTGCCCCTGCTGCGGCTAGATATGGGTAGAGTGTACGACGGCTCAATGGTAGGTCGATCGGAAGCCAACCTTCGCAACGCTCTTAAAACGGCAGAATTAATATCTCCAGCCATTCTCTTCATTGACGAACTGGAAAAAGGGTTTGCAGGCGGCCCTGGTTCTGCCGACTCAGACGGAGGTACATCCAGCCGGGTTTTTGGTTCCTTTCTCACTTGGATGCAAGAAAAGACTTCCCCAGTGTTCGTAATGGCAACAGCCAACGGAGTCAACCGATTGCCAGGGGAGTTATTAAGGAAAGGCCGATTTGACGAACTCTTCTTTGTTGACCTGCCGACCAAAGAAGAACGCCAAGATATATTCAAAATTCACCTGTCAAAGCGCCGTCTGGACATCTCTCGCTTCGATTTAGAGCAACTGTCCAACGTTTCCGAGGGCTTTTCAGGTGCAGAGATTGAGCAAGGGCTAGTAGCAGCAATGTATGAAGCCTTCGCTCAAGACAGAGAGTTTACGCAGCTAGATATCATCGCGGCCATTAAATCTACAATGCCACTGTCTAAAACCATGACCGAACAGGTCAGCGCCCTCCGAGATTGGGCGAGACAGCGCGCACGGCCCGCTGCGTCTTCCGTCGCTGAATACCAGCGCATGGAATTCTAAAAGCTTTCTCCTGGTCCAAACAGGAGCAAAGGCTAGCCACAGCTAGCAGTTCGATTCAAGAGCCGCCCAGCGGCACCGTTAAGTCCAGACCGTTGTTGTTTCTCTCTCAGTTCTATTAGGAGGAAATCCAATGTCTCACTTTAGCACTCTGCGTACCAAAATCACCGATGCCGAAATCCTGAAAGCTTCCCTACGCGACTTGGGTATCACAGTCAAGTCAGAAGCTGATGTTCGCGGCTACAACGGCCAACGTGTTCGCTCCGACATCGTAGCAACTCTCGAAGGCGAATATGACTTGGGTTGGTCTCGCAATGGCGACGGTTCCTTCGATTTGATTGCAGACTTGTGGGGCGTTGCCAAAAAGCACAATCAAACCGAGTTGATCAACTCGATCAACCAGAAGTACGCAGTTAACAAAACCTTGGCAGCAGTCAAGCAACGTGGTTTACAAAATGCCAACGTTAAGCTGGTAGTTCAAAACTAATTGATCTGCGCGTTTCTAAGCTGGCGGGTTAACCTCATAGGGTTAACCCGTTTTTTCGTAACAAAAATAGAATTTATAGCAACCGCCAAGGTGGTTAAGGTATAACTTTGGGGTAAGGGCTCTCGCATTCGGGCAGATAATTTATGGGTTTTACTCAAGAATTTTGGGCCCGAATGGGAGAGCCCCTACTGCCTTAATCGCCTTGGCGGTTGCTATAAGTTAAAACCAGCGCTTTTTCAGTTTTTTTAAGTGAGATTGCCTCAAATTCTCCACCAACTGCCGCAACTGGTTCAAATTACCCATTTCCCCTCCGTACTTCCAGCGCACATAAGCCTGAGAAACCTCCTCAATCACATCTGCTTCATCAGTTCCCTGATTTTGGCGCATCGCCTCAGCATACTCCAAAGGCGTTTGAGCGCGAGTTTTGGCAAATCCGCGACTAGCCAAATCCTTCAACATTTCCTGATAAACCCCCTCCACAGGCGGTAACTTACCCAGCCAACGACGGTAACGCCACTTACGCCACAGTTGCCAAATTAACCAGCCTAGGAAGCCAAAGGCGATCGCAGCAATTAAGCCAGTAAACAGCCCCACCCAGCCCTTCGTCAACTGCGCCAAAAACCAGCCGACAATTAAACTAATCCAGCCAATAACAAAACCTATGACTGAATCTAACCCACTTCTTAGAGGTGTTGGTAGCCAACCCGCTACCCACTTCCAAAATGATTCCAGGGCGCTAAAAGTCTGGTTATCTTCCACCGAAGCCGGAATCAGAGGATAACCGGGAATCGGATTAAAAGCAAACCAGCCGTAATTGGGAAAATATACCTCCGTCATCAAGAAAGCATCGGTATTTTTGACAATATATAAACCCGTAAACGGGTTGAATTCCCCTGTGTCAAATCCGCCCACCATCCGCGCCGGAATTCCGATCGACCTCAGCATGATTGTCAGCACTGTCGAAAAGTGGTCTGGATATCCACCTGTTACCTTTTTGCCGCCCTGGGTATTTTGATAACCAAACAGAAAACTCTCGACTAAATCTTCATTTTCTTCTAAATAAGGCAAGGCTTTTTCAATTTTATAATTCGGATTTTGCTTTAAATATTGAGCTAAATATAAAGCTTTTTCGTAGGGAGAGTCGATCGATCTATCTGATTTAGCTACTCTAGTTCTAGCCAGCAATATTTCCTCGGTTTTTGCCCGCACCTTGGCCGCAATTTTCGGAGGCACATCTAAATAGAACTTGCGAATATTTTTCGGGTAATCAGTACCAGTTTTATCCAACAAATTCCGATCGCGATAAGGCACATTAGAAATCACCGTATAAGTCAAACCCTCAGCCAACTCCACAGGCGATCGCAATCCGCCCTCCGCATCTATCGCCACATCCGTAGTCGGAAAATAAAGCTCCTTAGCCTTGTTTAAAGCCGGAATCAAATTCGGCAATTGAGCAACAATAGTATAACTTTGAATTACTTCTTGAGTCCGGGGTGCATTCGGAAACGGATTCAGATAAAATTGATAGGACCACCTTGGTCTGTTAATCTTTTGAGCTTGTTCGTTGCGAGAAATTTCCCAGCCCTGACCGGTGTATTTGTCAAAGCCTAATACCCGCCAAAAACCCGCCGCCTGCGATCGCACCCGCATCACCACTTGAGGTGTCATTTCCCCCCGCAAATTTTGATTTATGCGCTGATTGAAACCGTAATAAAAAGTAGAGTCAACCTCTCCTGGGCCTTTGTCTGGGTTTCTCCCCCTTCCTGTGCCACTTCCTTTTTGATTCCCCCCTCTGACATAGCCTGGATTCAGAATACTGCGGGAGTCAAACTCCCCCTTATATTCAATCGGAGCACTCACCGGAAAAGTCCGTAATTGATAACCAGGGAGGCGTGGTAAAAATGCAAATATAGTTAGCCCCAATCCCACAGTTATTAGCAACAATAAACCAAAATATTTTGGAGATAAGGTGGCTGCAAATAATGACCAGTTTTTGTTTTTTTGTTCTGGATTTTCTACATTTTGCTTAGTCTTGTCTAGCTGAGAGAGTCCCAAACGCGATCGATAATCCAAAACTAAAGTCGGGAGCGCTAAAGCTAAAAACAGTAACAGCAGTGGTCCAAAAGTCAAGGTTTGGCTGAGAGTCCCTGCTACTCCTAACAAAATCAGCCCGATTACCATCGAGTAGCCTAAATCTTTGCGGCGCGGCAAATCGAAGCTGTGCAGCACTTGAACTTGAATTAATAGTTGGGCCAAAACTAACCTTGTATCGTTCAATTCTCCTACCAAACGGCTGAAGAAGGCGAACAGGGCCACCAGCATACCAATGGCGATGCAGAATTTAGCTGCTACATTGCGATCGCGCCGGCGATACCAACTCCAAGTTGCCCCCACAATACTAACAGGCACTGCCCAAAGATTGAGATTCTCTTCCGAAGCAACATCCGTAGCCACAATTCCCACTATTACCAACAACTGAACTAGGATTCGCAGCAGTAAAGAATCCTCAGTCACCGGCGGAGGCATTGCCTCAATCTGCTCCCACAGCTTACCAAAAAAAGGTATCTTTCGCAGGTTATCAGTTGTCATTTGCACCCCTTCGATTTTCCCTGGTTTATTTGTGATTGTTTATACCGATTGATTTGGGGGCTGATTACCAAATTGCGATCGGTAAAAATCCTATTCAAAAACGCAGTTATTTATTTAAACTTTGCCTTTTTAGTTGCAATTTTAGACTGACAAAGTAGGACGAATTGCAAACATCAAAGGTCTGGCATCGAAGTTTTGGAACCGAACTTCTAGTACATAGGTTTTGTCAGGTTGCGGGTCAAACAACTCCACACTTAAATTACCTGAATTTGGTCGCTGCGCACTTGCTTGTGCATTTTCTCCTTTAAGTTCCAAACTTCCTCCTCCGGGAAATTGACACTCAACTCTCAAAGATGTCATCGAATGTTCTGTGTCAATCCTTGACTGGTATTGGGCTTCTAGAGTGAGGGAACCCAATGCAGTCAGCCATTCTCGTGATACTGGCGACTGATTTGCCGGACAATTCAAAGTTAGAGAATCCAGAATTTCCCGCGCGGCCATCAGCGACAGTAGCATTTGTTGGTCGGCTGTTGCGGCTTCGTAATTAGGAAAATCCTCTATATCTAAAACTTCAACTCCGCGGACAGCACCTCTGAGCACTAAGCCAGCTAATTCGTTGAGTTCCTGAGATTGGTCTGGAAACAAACTATCTACAGCCTGAACTAATTTCGATCCTTCTCGCAGCGACGACATTACCAGATTCTGACAGGGTTCTAGGAGTTGAGCAAATACCCCTTGGGCGATCGGAATTGGCAGGCGTCCCCATCTGATATTTTGGAGTTGGGGTGTCCAGAGGTGCAGGGGGGGAACCCATTGGGGGGCTACATCGTCTGGATAGTCGTGGTCGTAGCTTTGAATTTCTGTTTCCCAAGGAAACAGCGGCGGGTTGGATTCAATCGAGGCTCTTAGCCTCTGTTTTAACAAAGTCTGAAAACGATCTTGCACGGTTGGTATTTCTCCCATTGTCAGCGGTTGTGCGGTTTCATTGCTTTGGGTCCCTACTTGATACTCAAGTGGGTCTGGTTCGTCCCATTCCCAGTATTCCCTTTCGGAAGGCTCTCCTGTGTCGTCCCACTCTTGGGAGGGAAACGGCCCAGTTAATTTTTCCTCATCTTCACTCAAGGCATTCGCAGGCGCTTGCAATATCCAGTCTAAAAAATGGCGCTCGAAAGCCTCTGCATCCCTGTTCGTTTCGTTATTCATCACTAGATGCCCCTTCTCCGGAATCTGAACGATTACGCAATTCCCAGGCCAGTTCCAGCAACTTAAACCACCTTTTCTGTACCTGGGCTACCGTGCTGCCGAGGGTTTGTGCGATCGCTGAATCTGACAGACCCTGTTGCTTCAACTTTAGCAAACGCTGTCCCTCTGGGCCAATTTGCTCAGAAAAAGCTTGCCACTGAGCCGGCAGCAAGCCCAAGTTTCGATCTAAGTCTGCTTCTAGCCACTGGTGAACCAGTTCCCAGCGGTGAGACATCGCAAACCGAAGCAAATGGTATTTGAAGCGCTGCTGCAAATAGTCTCTTTGGCGGGGAGTGATGCCCAGAATTGCCTCTATTTCCTGGGTTGGCAAATCTTGCAACCTCAGCACAAAATAATCTGCACATTCTTGTTGGTTGCGCTCTTTCAAGTAAGCGACTAATTCGTCTATCACGTTCTGTCGCAGAGACTCTGACTCCTCGCCGTAAGGGCGAATTCCCGTGGCACCTTGTCCGGCCATCGCCTCTCGTACTGAGTGTACTGAAGAGTCGTTCCAGGTTTGGTCAGAATCTGTAGCCCCTCCGTCTGCGGCTTGTTCCATATCTACGGAGGTTTCTTTGGGCTGCTGCTGGGAAAAGGTTTGGGCCCGCAAAATAATTAGTTGCTGGCTGCGGTTCCGAGGCAAAGGAATACGCCGTTTACCAAAGCGCTCTACAAATGCCATGTACTCTGCTAATTCTAAGCGAGTGCGGGGGCTGTAGGTGGGTGGCAGTTGCGTTTCGCGCCGGAATGCTTTTAAAGCTTCGAGATAAAATCCTTGCAAGAAATCTTTGATCAGCTCAATCCGCGCCTGGTAGCTAGACTGCACCTGGGGTGGAGTGATGTAGCGATAGACGATCGCGCTGAGGGTACTGTGTAATTCTACTCGTCCTGGCCCGGAGCCTAAATTGTAATAATGGAGGCATTGTTGCAAGCGGTGCTGGGCGAGACCTAGGGCAGAACCTTCTACGTCTCCAGAGGCTTGAATCCGCTGGCTTTCTGTGCATATTCTGTTGACTTCTGCTGCGAGTCGTCCTGCTACATCCCGGCAATTCTGCTCAGACGCGCGAGTGGACTTTGTAAGTTCGTCTAACAGCAGTTGAAAGATGGTTTCCACGCTCTGGCAGATTTCCCGCATGATTGTTTACAACTAACCTTGAAATTAGCACACTCATGTGACTTTAGATAGAACACTTTAGATTTGTGAGATGCTTGCAGGTTGTCCCAGCTATCCCATAGTTTTACAATACTTGGACGCGCACCTGCTAACCTGAAATTCTGAATATCCAATCTCAAATTATAGCGACCGATGGATTTAGATCTACAGATTCGAACACTGATCGACAAAGCTCCCCCTGACGGTTCGACACCACAAATTCTAGAGGCGATTTCCCCGGCGCTACGATTACTTGCCCAACAGCTCGAGCATCTGGAATACTTTATTTTGCAAAACTTCGATCGAAGTTGGGGGATGACGGTTTTGAGCAATCTCAAGCAACCGGGACGAGAGAAGAGGGTGATTTACGCTTGGAGTAGTTTGAAAGATGCTTCCCAGGCGGAGGCTGCTGCGGGCGATCGTGTCTTGCCTGTATCGATACCTGTTACTCACATTTTATTTCAGATGCTAGCTCTCGAAGGTCTCGACAGTATTGTTTTTTTTGAAACTCCGGGCAACCTCGAAGTCGGCACCCAAGTCAGTCGCGAGCAAGTGCAGAACTT
This sequence comes from Oscillatoriales cyanobacterium, assembly GCA_004292745.1. Taxonomy (GTDB): domain Bacteria; phylum Cyanobacteriota; class Cyanobacteriia; order Cyanobacteriales; family Microcoleaceae; genus Microcoleus; species Microcoleus anatoxicus. The sequence continues at coordinate 33,836 of RDXH01000028.1, forward strand.
AATTAATGTTTACTTGCAACAGTATCGATCGACTCTACAGTCAAATTACAGCAATCTCCCGCCGGATATTGCATAGTTGGGAATTGGGAATTGGGAATCGGGAATTGGGCATTGGGAATCGGGAATTGGGAATTGGGCATTGGGCATTGGGCATTGGGGCATTGCTCTCCCACTCTCCCACTCTCCCACTCTCCCACTCTCCCCCTCTTCCTTCTTCCTTCTTCCTTCTTCCTTCTTCCTTACTTCCTTACTTCCTTCTAATAAAGTCGGCTCAAAACGTATTCCGCCAAATCAATCAAAGCTTGGCGAGACTCTGAATGGGGCATTGATGCCAAGTATTCGACCGCTTTCTGTGCGTGATTTGTGGCTAATTCTCGCGATCTTGCTATACCTTGAGAATCTGCCACCAGTGCTAGGGCCTGCTCTAAATCTCCTTCTTGGGCAAACTCTCGTTCTATGAGAACTTCCAAGTAAGGCTTTTCTTCCAGGGCAAATAGTGCTGGTGCTGTCAGATTACCGCTGATCAAATCGGAACCTGCGGGTTTCCCCAAAGTTTCTGTTGAAGCGGTGAAATCTAATATATCATCTACTATTTGGAATGCCAAACCAATGTTGCGACCGTAGTTGTACAAATCGTCTGCTACTTCCGCTGAAACCTCGCTCAAACAGCCCGCTGCTTTGGAGCTGTTGGCAATTAAAGAGGCTGTTTTGTAATAACTTTTTTCTAGGTACGCTTCGATCGACAAACTGGTATCAAACCCATTTAGTCCCTGTTGAATTTCTCCCTCTGCTAAATCCATAATCACTTCTGAAAGCAGTTTGACTACTGTCAGGTTGTCGAGATTTGCCAAATGCCAGGAGGATTGAGCAAACAGAAAATCTCCCGCCAATACTGCCACTCGATTGTTAAACCGACTGTGAACCGTCGGCACTCCCCGCCTCAGATCCGACTCGTCCACCACGTCGTCGTGGACTAGACTTGCCGTGTGGATCATTTCGGTGATTTCGGCGAGGCGACGGTGTTTTTCCGTGATTTCCCGATCGGGCATCGTCGCCTTGGCGACCAACAAGACTATTGCGGGTCTCACCCGTTTTCCCTTTGTGCCGAATAAGTATTCCGCAGCCGCGTACAAAATGGGATGACGGGCACCCACTAACTGTTTCAAGTTTTCTGTCAACAGTCGCAGGTCTTCTTCAACCGAGGAAAATAGGAGAGTGCTAGAGATCATGGATACGCCGACTCAAGCCGTAAAGTAACAAAATAAATCTCTGCGATCGATAGCGATCGATCGTCTGTCATCAGCCACAAGTTATGGGGCTGAGGGCGAGCAGCAGCAGGCTACCAGAGACGTGACCCTATTGTATCGAATTGTTAAGGACTTTGGGAAAAAATCTTTAAATGCCATAAAACCTGTGCTATACTAAATATTAAGGATTTAAACAATTCCATACATTAAGCCCAGCTAAATCAGCAGGCAGCTTTAGAGTATCTGCAAGAGGTTGTTAGAGCCAGCCTTGTTAACCCGATCGCGACCAAAAACTCTGGGAAATATTTTATGCTCATGGGAGCAAAAAAACACACGAGTTAATGGTAGTGCATTGTATGTGTGCGGTAGCTCAAGGCAGCTAAAGTGGAATGCTTTAGGCTGTTAAAGCATCAATAAAGCAGTAAATGATAGTGGATAGGGAAAGGTTTATTTTTCCCTAGCGCTTTATATGAAAAAGCAGCCTTTAGAGTCAAGGCGTTGTTTTGTGTGCTGGCTTAATGTAGTAGGTTTTGAACCCGTCCTCCCCCTGTTTGACCTTCTCCTCCTCGACTGGTGGCTCTAATTATGATTTACCGTGATATTCCTCTAATTATTCCCATTCTGGCCACGGGCTATGTAATGACTATTTATTTGCTGCTAATGTTGGCCGAGCGCAGCGCTAAAATAACTCGACTGGGTGGGTGGCGCTTGCCTGAAGCTGAATCCCGAAGCACCGTGCGCTAAGCTAGGAATAAATAATTCTCCATAGTCAATTCATAACCCTGCCTCTGTGCTGACATACAGAGGCAGGGTTATGATTAGATAGACTCGTGAACTACCCAACACTCATCGCGTAGGGCTCTTAGTGTGGGCTTCCTAATTCAAGGACAACAGCCACCACATTAGTAGACACGGGAGCCCATACTGTTTTGGTCTTACCAAGAGCGCTATGCAGCAGATTATAAAGCTAACATCTACTAATAAGTTTGTATTAATTTTCGCTTCCGCCTGCATCTCTACCCAGGTTTGCCCATGTCAACCTTAGTTTTTGATACCCATAAATTGCCAAAAGAGGCGATCGACCCCCCACAGCAAGCGCGGGTTCGTGACACACTCTTGAATGGGGCGGTCACGATGATCGAGACCCCAGACAGTTATATTTTAATCGCTCAACAGCCACAATTGCTGGGTATGTTTAGAAAAAACGATGCAGAAAGGCAAGGGAAGGTCGAGGTTTTGCAGCCCATAGTTGCCGAAAAAAACCAGGAGTCGATCGCAGTGAACGAACAATTGCAAAAAGAAACGAACCCAAGCCGAGAAATAGCAGAAGAGTTACGGCTGTTAAATGAAAATTTGGAAGCACAAATTAAGCAGCGAACTTTAGAATTAATCAGTGCCAACAATCAATTGAAAGCAGAAATACAAGAGCGTGCCGCCGCCGAAGCCGAAGTGCGACGTCTCAATGCCGAACTCGAACAACGAGTCCGGGATCGCACCGCTGAGCTAGCATTTAGCAACGAAAAATTGCAGCAAGAAATTAACGATCGCCAATTGCTGGAAGCAAAATTGCACTTTTCTGAAAATAAAGTCCGCGCGGTGTTTGAAGCGATGACAGACATCGTACTCGTCCTCGATAGCCAAGGGAATATAGAAGTTTTGCCAACAAATACGGCGGGGTTTTCCGAAGCAGATAGCGATATCGTCAGCCTCACCATAGAACATTTTTTTGACGACGAAAACCCCGATGATTGGTGGATGTTAATTCAACAAGTTTTAGAGACGGAGCAAACACTTAATTTCGACTACAGCTTCACAGTGGGCGATCGCGAACTGTGGTTTACGGCTTGTATTTCTATGTTTTCCAAAGATGCGGTTATTTGGGTAGCCCGCAATATTAGCGATCGCAAACTAGCGGAGTCATTTTTATCAAAAAGAAATGAAGAACTCGCTAACACTCTTCAAGAACTCAAGCGCACCCAAAAAGAACTGGTTCAATCGGAAAAAATGGCTGCTTTGGGACAACTAATAGCCGGAGTTGCTCACGAAATCAATTCTCCTTTGGGTGCGATTCGATCGTCTGTGCAGAATATCGGGGAATTTTGGGCAGAAAATCTGGCTCAGTTACCAAAATTTTTCCAGCAACTGTCCCTAGAACGCCTGGAGGATTTCTTTGCTCTACTCCACAGATCCAGCCAAGAACAAGATACATTATCTAGCAAAGAAAAACGTCAATTAAAAAAAGCAGTACAACGCCAGTTAGAAACCGAAGGAATTGAAAGTGCTGACAGCCTTGCGTGTACTTTATTGGATATCGGTATTGGCAGTGACATAGCACCTTTTTTAGATTTATTTAAAGCTCCCGATCGCCACCAAATTTTACAAACAGCTTATCAATTTGCTACAGTACAAAAAAGCACTAAAAATATCGCTACAGCGATAGATAGGGCGGCGAAAATAGTCTTTGCTTTAAAAAGCTACGCTCGCTATGACCAATCGGGGACCAAGGTCATCGCTAAGATCACCGACGGTATAGAAACTGTATTGACCCTTTACCATTATCAAATCAAACACGGGGTAGAAGTAATTAGAAACTATGATACTAATTTACCTTCTGTGTTATGCTATCCTGATGAACTAAATCAAGTGTGGACTAATTTAGTTCACAATGCTTTACAAGCGATGGATAATAAAGGAGTGTTAAAAATTGATGTCAAGTACCGAAAAAATGCAGTCTCAGTTAGCATTACCGACAGTGGTAAAGGCATTCCCCCAGAAATCATGCCCAGAATTTTCGAGCCTTTCTTCACCACTAAACCTCCTGGAGAAGGTAGTGGCTTGGGATTGGATATAGTGATGAAAATTATTGACAAACATGAAGGTAAACTGCAAGTAGAAAGTGTACCGGGTAAAACGACATTTAGTGTATCCTTACCAGTGCCAACCACCGACGGTAATTAAGGAGCAAAAATTTTATGGGCAAATCCACAATTTTCATAAAATCACAGGGATAAAAGTTTATGAGAAAACCAGTAATTTTGTGTGTTGACGATGAAATGGTTGTTTTAAACAGTTTAAAAATCCAATTAAAAAAAGAATTTGGAGATACTTACCTTTATGAAATAGCAGAAAATGCAGAGGAAGCTATGGAAATCATTCAGGAAATTGAAGAAGAAGCCGAAGCCAGTCATATTTTGGTAATCGTATCTGACTGGTTAATGCCCGGTATTAAAGGAGATGAATTTCTGATAGATGTCCACAAAAAATATCCGAAGATTGTGAAGGTAATCTTGACCGGTCAAGCGGACGCATTAGCCATAGAAAGGGTAAAAAAACAAGCAAATTTGCACCAATGTTTGTATAAACCCTGGGATGGCAAAGAATTAGTAGAAATAATAAAATCTGGTTTAGCAAAAGCATGAACAACAAACCTGTGATTATTTGTGTCGATGACGAACCTATAATCCTTGAAAGTTTAAAAATTGAGTTAAAAAAAGCCCTCGGAGAAGAACATTTATTAGAAACTGCTGAAGGTGGTGAAGATGCTTTGGAGTTGGCGGAGGAACTGCTCGCAGAGGGAAGTGAAATTGTGGCGGTGATTTCCGACTATTTGATGCCTAATATCAAAGGGGACGAGTTACTAAAACAGATTCACCGCATTTCACCAAAAACTATCAAAATTATGCTGACAGGGCAAGCAGACCTCGAAGCAGTAGCGAATACTATTAAATACGCCAAATTGTACCGCTACATAGCGAAACCTTGGCAGTCAGAAGACTTGAAATTGACCGTAAAAGAAGCGATTAATAGCTATTTTATGGAAAAACAATTAGCGGAACAAAACACTAAATTACAAAAATTAAATCTAGAATTAGAAAGTTTAGTAGAAGAACGGACTACACAATTGCGTTTTTCGGAAGAAAAGTTTGCTAAAGCTTTTCGTTCTTCTCCTAATCCAATTACCATTACCAGACTTAAAGATGGCAGCCACCTGGAAATCAATGATGCTTTTTGCCAAACCATAGGTTATTCGGTAGCCGAAATTATTGGTAGAACAGCAATTGATTTGAATATTTGGGTCAGCCAAGAAGCCCGAAAAAAATTATTTTTGCTGTTACAAGAAAAAGAAATAGTGCGTAACTATGAGTTTAATTTTATAACTAAAAAAGGTGAAATAAGAACGGCTTTATTGTCAGCAGAAATCATTGAAATCAACAACGAAACCTGCGTGATTTCTGTCAGTCAGGATATTAGCGATCGCAAATTAGCAGAAGAAAAACTCCGCGCTTTAGCTACTTCTCTCGCCGCAGCCCAAAGACTCGCCCACGTCGGCAATTGGGAATGGGATTTGTCCACAAACACAACTATTTGGTCAGAAGAATTATCCCGGATTTTTGGTCTGGATTCAAGCCAGGCAGCACCCACACTAGCTGAGTTTGCTCAATACGTTCATCCCGACGATCTAGAAAAGTGGCAAAGTGGGATAAATGCTGCGATGACTACCGGGGAACCATACACGTTGGAATATCGAATTTTGCAGCCGGAATCAATAATTACCGATCGTAATATACCTTCGCAAACAAATCAAGGAAGCTTTATTCGCTACATCGAAGCTAGAGGAGAACCAGTGGTAAACCACCAAGGACAAGTGACAAAAATATTCACAACCTTGATGGATATTACTCTGCGTAAGTTGGCAGAAATAGCCCTGGTTGAAAGTGAAGAAAAATATCGGCACTTAGTCGAAACTTCGCAAGATATCATTTGGTCTTGCGATGCGACAGGACACATTACTTTTGTCAACCAAGCGGTAAAACAGATTTATGGTTATGAACCTGAAGAAATGATTGGCTGTTCTTTTAGCGATTTCTTTGCACCGGAATCAACAGCTCCTGATTTGCAACTTCAGCAGTATTTATTGACAGGTAATTCAGTATTTCAGTATGAAAGTATTGTATTAGGAAAAGATGGGAGAATAATTGATATAAATACCAAGGCGATCGCCCATTTAAACTCCGAAGGAAATGTCATGGGTGCGACAGGTACTGCCAGTGATATTACGGAAAGAAAACAAGCAGAAATCACTTTGCGACAAGCAAAAGAAGAAGCGGACAGAGCCAACAAAGCCAAAAGTGAGTTTCTCTCGAATATGAGTCATGAATTGCGTACTCCTCTCAACGCGATTCTGGGTTTCAGTCAACTGCTATCTCGCGACACAGGCTTGGGTGAAGAGCAAAAGCAATACTTAGGTATTATCATCCGCAGTGCGGAACATTTGCTGATTTTAATTAATAATATTTTGCAAATGTCAAAAATTGAAGTGGGGCTGGTGACACTTAACAACAGCACTTTCGATCTGCAAAAAATGCTAACTAATACAGAAGAAATGCTGAAAATTCAAGCACAAAAAAAAGGATTGCTGTTGATTTTTGATGGCGCGCCAACTTTGCCTAAGTATATAGAAACAGACGAAAGTAAATTGCGCCAAGTTTTGATTAATATTATTGGTAATGCACTCAAGTTCACCTCGGAGGGTGGGGTGAATTTAAGGGTTAAACATGAAGTGTTAAACAGCGGGAATACACTTACTAATTCACCAGAGATTCAGAATTGCTGTTTGTTATTTGAAGTAGAGGACACTGGTCCTGGAATTTCTCCTGAAGAGATGGACAGTTTATTTAAACCTTTTGCACAAACAGAAAGCGGGAGAAAAGCTCAAGAAGGAACTGGTTTGGGCTTGCCAATCAGCAAACAGTTTGTGAATTTAATGGGAGGGGAAATGAGTGTGGTGAGCACTGTGGGTGAGGGCAGCATTTTTAAGTTTGATATTAAAGTTTCTCTCCCCAATACAGTGGAAATTCAGATGACCCAAACTGCTCGTCGTGTCGTCGGTATTGAGCCGGGACAGCCGGAATACCGAATTTTGGCTGTTGACGATCGCCTGGAAAGTCGCTTGTTGCTGGTGAGAATGCTCTCATCCTTGGGTTTTGTGGTTCGTGAAGCTGAAAATGGCGTTCAGGCGATCGATGTTTGGTCTAGTTGGGAACCTCATCTGATTTTGATGGATATGCGGATGCCGGTGATGGATGGTTACGAGGCTACGAAACGGATCAAAGCGCATTTGAAAGGTCAAGCAACGGTGATTATTGCTCTGACGGCAAGTGCTTTTGATGAAGAGCGATCGGTGATTTTGTCTGTGGGTTGCGATGATTTTGTCGCGAAGCCTTTTCGAGAACAGGTGATTCTGGAAAAGATTGCAAAATATCTGGGAGTCCGCTATGTTTACGATCGCGAACTTGCTGGTAATTCTCAGGGTAGTCAGTTTGCTGCGGGTTTGTTGAGTGGCGAAATGGGTGAAAATGAAAAGATGGGAACAGCGGATTTACTTTTTACGCTGAGTGCTTCGTCCTTTGAAGTGATGCCTGGTGAATGGATTGATGAATTGTATGAGGCGGCGGAAGAAGTGGACAATGATTTGATTTTCCGGTTAATTTTGGCGATTCCTCCTATTCATGCTAATTTCGGCAGCGCGATCGCAGAATTGGCTAATAACTTCCGGTGCGATCGGATTATTGATTTAATTGAAGAATTTAGAAATTATTAAAATTAGAAATATGCCAGAATAATTACAGCTTGTGCTAGAATATCAAATTGAAAACTTTTTTTAAATCAGCAATTACATAACAAAAATCAACAATCGATGACTAAAAATATTACCAAAGAAAATAGAGGCAACATATTAATTGTTGACGACACTCCAGAAAATTTGCAAGTTTTATCAGCCACACTGTTAGATCGCGGATATAAAGTTCGGGGTGTAATCAATGGTAAAATGGCAATTAGAGCGGCCAAATCTGGTTCTCCGGATCTAATTTTACTCGATATCAAAATGCCGGAGATGAACGGCTACGAGGTCTGTGCCAAACTCAAAGCCGATGGGGAAACATCAGAAATTCCGGTTATTTTTATTAGCGCTTTAGATGAAGTTTTAGATAAAGTAAAAGCATTTCAAATTGGTGGGGTGGATTATATCACCAAACCATTTCAGGTAGAAGAAGTTTTAGCAAGAGTTGAACACCAACTGACAATAAAAAGACTACAAAAAGAACTAATCGAACGCAATAATCAACTGCAACAAGAAATAGTTGAACGCAAAAAAGCTGAAGAAAAAGCAGCCGCGGCTTCTCAAGCAAAAAGTCAATTTGTTGCCAATATGAGCCACGAATTAAGGACTCCCCTGAATGCGATTCTGGGTTTTACTCAAGTAATGAGTCGTGATTGTTTACTCAGTCATGAAAATATAGAAAATCTCAGAATAATTAACCGTAGCGGTCAACATTTGCTGGAATTAATTAATGATGTTTTAGACTTGTCAAAAATTGAAGCTGGAATAGTTGCTTTAGATGAGAGTAGTTTTGATTTGTATCAAGTCTTGGATACTTTGGAAGAGATGTTTCAAATCAAAGCTGAAACTAAGAATTTGCACCTCAAATTTTCCGTGGAATCCCAGGTTCCCCAATATATTAAAACCGATGAAAAAAAACTGCGTGTCTGCTTAATTAATCTGCTGGGAAATTCCATCAAATTTACTGAAAACGGTGGTGAGATTTTGCTAATAGTCGGCCTGGAAAATGTTACATTCCAGTCACTAGAAACAGAAACTGATTCTAACTCGATTTCCAACGAGCGATGTGTAATATTTTTTGAGGTTCAAGACACTGGAGTTGGCATAGCAGCCGAAGAAATGAATACTTTATTTAATGCTTTTGTGCAAACTGAAGCGGGGAAAAAAGCTGCTGACGGCACGGGTTTGGGGTTAAATATTACCAAAAAATACGTGGAAATTATGGGAGGTAATATTGAAGTAAGTAGTATTTTAGGTGAGGGAACTACTTTTAAATTTAATATTAAACTATGTGCGGTGGCTCCCTCAGAAGTAAATATCACGAGATTGCAACGGGTGCTGGGGCTAGAACCAGAGCAGCCAATTTATCGAATTTTAGCAGTGGATGATAATACTGAAAATCGACTGCTGCTAATTAAAATGCTCGCACCCATTGGCTTTGAAGTCAGAGAAGCTGAAAATGGTAGACAAGCAATTGAAATCTGGGAAAATTGGCAGCCGGATTTAATCTGGCTGGATACGCGAATGCCAGTAATGAATGGTTTTGAAACTGTGGCAGAAATTAGAGCTAGGGAGACAAATACTCGATCGCATACTGTAGTTATTGCTCTGACTGCTAGCATTTTTGAAGAAAGAAGAGGCGAAATTATCGCAGCAGGCTGCGACGATTTTGTGCGTAAACCTTTTCAAGAACAAATCATTTTTGATAAGATTGCTCACTATTTGGGAGTGCGCTATATTTATCAAGAGTTGTCTGTACCTTTTGGAGTAGGAGGGAGGCGTTATTTGAACGGCGAAAAACCAGATTCATTTTTTTTACCACTGCTAGCAGAGATGCCAAAAAGTTGGTTAGAGGAACTGGACGAGGCTGCTAATGATGTTAATGAAGAATTGGTGATTCAAGTTGTCGATCGCATTTCCGAAAGTCATCCAACTTTAGCTAATGCTTTAAAAGATTTACTTGAGGATTACCGACTTGACAGAATAGTGAATTTAACTCAATCAATTTTAGAATAAATGGATAATAGCGGAATTAAAATATTGATGGTTGACGATCAACCGATTAATCTGCGTTTTTTATCTAATTTACTAAGCTCTCATGGCTATCAAGTTTACAGAGCTATTTCTGGACAACTAGCTTTGAATGCTGCCATCGCCTATGCTCCTGATTTGATTTTGTTGGATATCCGAATGCCAGAAATGGACGGATATGAAGTCTGTGAGAGGCTAAAAAAAATACCAGAAACAGCGCAGATTCCGGTGATTTTTTTAAGCGTGTTAGATGATATTAACGATAAAATAGAAGCTTTTCGAGTGGGCGGATTAGACTACATTACTAAACCTTTTCAAGTGGAAGAAATTTTAGCAAGAATCGAAAAGCAAATTGATTTACAAAAACTGCAACAGCAATTAAAAAAGCAAAATGTTCAACTGCAACAGTCGCAATTGTTGCTAGCAAGCGTGTTGAATAGTTCCCTAGACGGTGTGGTAGCTTTTTCTGCTGTTCGCAACAGTCAGGGAAATATTGTTGATTTCAAATGGATTTTGCTGAACCGGGCTGCGGAAAAAATGCTGAGTATGGTGTCTCAGGATTTAATAGGAAAGTATTTGTTAGAAGAAATTCCTCAAGTCTGCAAAAATGGTCTATTTGATGTCTACGTTTCTGTGGTAGAAACAGGAGAAACTTTAGAGCGAGAATTTTATTACGAACACAATCGCAAATTCAGTGCTTGGCTGCACATTGTCGCTGTCAAATTAAATGACGGTTTGGCTGTCACATTTCGGGATATTAGCGAACGCAAACAAGCAGAAATTTCTCTCACTCGCTATGCTCAAGAATTAAGTCGATCTAATGCAGAACTACAACAGTTTGCTTATATTGCTTCCCATGATTTGCAAGCACCTTTGGGAACGATTTGCGGTTACGCTAAATTATTAGAAAGGCGCTGTCAAGACCAATTTGATTCTCAAACTTATAAATTTATTAGTAATATAATTAGTTCTTGTACAAGGATGCAAAACTTGATTGATGATTTACTGGAATATTCACGAATTGGCAGAAGCCAGAAACCTTTTGGGTTGACTGATTGCAATTTAGTTTTTGAGGATGCTTGTGCTAATTTACAGTGGGCTATTCGTAAGAATCAAGCTATTGTTAGTAGGGCGGATTTGCCGATGGTTGTGGCTGATAGTTGTCAATTAGTGCAACTATTTCAGAATTTAATTGGCAATGCTATTAAGTACCGGGGGGGCGATCGACCGATGGTCCACGTAAGTGTTTCTCGACAGGGGGATAACTGGCTGTTTTCTGTAGAGGACAACGGTATTGGTATTCCAGAGCAGTATCAGGAGAGTATTTTTCAGATTTTTCAGCGCTTGCATACTCAAAAAGAATGTTCGGGAAGTGGTATTGGTTTGGCGATTTGTAAAAAAATTGTCGATCGCCACGGCGGTCGCATTTGGGTGGAATCAGCACCCAATCGAGGAGCGATTTTTTATTTTTGTCTTCCTGTAGGGGAGTGAAGCTAGAAGCTAGAAGCTATAAGCTGCTGGTGTTTGGCTCCGGTTAAAAATTAGGATGGAGGAAGCAACACAAAGGAAAAAGTAATTGCTTTATGGATTTTGGTAAATTATTTATATTTATATTTACTTTACAGAATTTCGATCAAAATGTAGCATATTTACTGATGACAAAAAACAAATAAAGAGTTCATAATCAATTTATTAACTCAAATCTTGTAAAAGTTAAACATCAGCGGTGCACGGCATAATTTTCAATTTATTTCAACTGTATCGAGAGTATCTGACTTTCCCCTACAGTAATTTAGACTATATTTCGGAGGCAAGCCTTGGCGATAGTTCTAGTTGTGTGGCTTGTGCAGTTTGGAAACAAGTGCTAAGTGAAACAAGCATTAATGACAACTGTTTGCCTGGAAGGCAAATAAAAGAATTTTTGCTACACAAACTCAGCCCGGTTGGTCAAACCACTAAAATTATGGCAACAGATGTTGACATATCCTTGGATGTTTGTTCAATTTATACCAGGTCAGAATATTCGTTGGTAGTGAGTCAAAGCAGTGAATAATAAAAACCAAACATTCACTATTTTAATGGCTAATGATGACGAAGATACCCGCTTTTTCGTGCAAGAATCACTCCGAGAGATTCCCATAGCAATTAGAATCGAATTTGTGGAAAATGGGGAACAAGTGCTAGACTATTTGTACTGTCGCGACTCCTATGCCGAGGCTAGCAATTGGCGCTTCCCCGACCTGATACTTTTAGATCTGAATATGCCGAGGCTTGACGGGCCAGAAGCACTAACTTTGATTAGATCAGACCCCGACTTGCAACAGATTCCGGTAGTGATACTGACTACATCGCAAAGCAGCGGAGATATTTTGCTTTGTTACCGCTTGGGTGCGAATTCTTTCATATCCAAACCAGTGACTTTTGAAGGATTGGTTGAAGTAATGCAGACTTTGTGTCAGTATTGGTTTGAAATCGTTTCGCTCCCGCCGAAGGCTGTATAAGCTGAGTTGTAAGGGGCAAGGATTAGGGGAATTAATCTCTGAGTAAAACCCAAACTTTTCTGCCCCAATGCAATCTTCCCTAGGGGGGGTTTCCCAGAATGAGATGGTCTCCGTTGCTAGTGGCTATATCGGCTATTAGTTAAAAGTTCTAAGTAGTTGTTGTCAACCCGCTCGAATTGCTATAGTTGTGTTAACGTCTAACCACTTGATAAAAGTTTTGTTGGTGGAGGATAACCTCGCAGATGCGACTCTGATTGAAGACCTTTTAGGGTCGTTCAGTGACGCTACATTTCAGCTTGAAATTGTTAAGTCTATGGAGGAGGGAATACAATGTCTGCAAGGAGCAGAGTTTGATGCCATACTATTAGATTTTTCCGTGGAAGATAGTTTGGAGGGAAGCGATCCGATCGCGATGCTGAAAGCCCGATCGCCCACAGTGCCAATTGTGGTACTAACAGATATGAATGATGAACATACGGCACTGTCAGTATTGCGATCGGGTGCTCAAGATTGTTTGGTGAAGGGCAGATTTCATAGAACTCTTCTGGTGCGGGCAATCCACTATGCGATCGAACGGCAACGCATAGAGGAACAATTGCGACAACAAGCTCAAAGAGAACGACTTTTGGCTAAAATGATCGAAAATATTCGCTCGTCCATCGACGTTACAAGTATTCTCCACAGTACCGTGGCAGAAGTACGTCAATTTCTGAAAATAGACCGGGTTTTAATTTATCGCTGTCACAATTCTGGGACACAACTCGACAGCGAAGAGCAAAAATGTGAGATTGTCGCAGGTGACGGATTGCCACAAGGTTATATTGAAAACCAAAATATTTGTTCTGCTTTGGCGGTATCCTGTCTTTTTTTGGCGGAGTCTCAGTCGGTACAAGCAATATCTGATGTGAGTGGGACGGAATTGACGGGTAGTTGTAAAAAATGGCTGACTGATTGTGAAATTGCAGCAGTTTTAAGCGTTCCAATTTGGCAATTTGAAGACAAGGAAGCGACAAAGAAAATATCTTCCGATTCTAGGTGGGAAGGAGAAAAAGATGAGGATTATCCCGAAGATTTAATGACGCTGCTGTGTGGTGGGACACCGCAGAGAATGCTCAAAAATGAATCTGAGTCGGGTACAGAAAATAAAAATTATTTGTGGGGAATGCTGACAGCATACAATTGTACCGGAGCTAGGCAGTGGCAGGCATGGGAAATAGAATTTTTAACACATTTGGCAAATCAAGTGGCGATCGCGATCGAACAATCTGAACTTTACCGCAAGTTAGCAATTGCCAACCAAAAATTGCAGCAACTAGCAACTACAGACGCACTGACACGGATTGCTAACCGCCGCCAGTTCGATCGAATTTTGATGTTGGAGTGGCGTAGGCTAGCAAGAGAGGAATTGCCCATCTCTTTGATCCTGCTTGACATCGACTTTTTTAAATCTTACAACGACTTTTATGGGCATCTTGCCGGCGACGACTGCTTGTATCAAGTTGCTGGGGCGATCGCCTCTGCTGTCAAGCGGGCTGGAGATTTGCCAGCCCGTTATGGTGGTGAAGAATTTGCCGTACTACTTCCCAACACTGAAGCCGAGGGGGCCAACGTTGTCGCCCGGACAATTTGCGATCGCCTCGGTGCCCTAAAACTCCCCCACGCGCGATCGGAAATCGATCCCTACGTTACCCTCAGTTGTGGGATTGCTACCACGATTCCTTCTCCTGAGCGCTCTCCCGACAGCCTAATTCACAGTGCTGACAGATCTCTCTATCAAGCTAAAAGTGAAGGCAAAAATCGCATTTGTCACGCCAGCAGCAACCCTCACTCATCGGCTAACAAACCCCCAGATTTATCCCTAGAGTCGGTTTCTTCAATCTCAAATCTCAAATCTCAAATCCCTTGACTCTCATCAATCTAAAATCTGAAATCACAAATCTAAAATCCCTTGACGGATCGGTATTTCGATCGCAAATTCTGTCCCCACCCCTAACTGAGAATTGCATTCCAAAGTTCCGTGATGTTTTTCAACTACGATTTCATAACTAATAGCCAATCCCAATCCCGTACCTTTTCCCACAGGTTTCGTAGTAAAAAAAGGATCGAACAACCGCTGCTTTACTGATTCTGGAATGCCAGTACCGCTATCGGCAAACGTAATTCTCACCCGCTCCTCATCCACAACTTCTGTGTGAATCTTAATTGTATAAACAGAAGATTTATCCTCGGCAGATTCAAGTTCTTTAGCCTTTTCTTCCAAAGCATCAATCGCATTGCTCAATAAGTTCATAAACACCTGATTTAATTGACCAGAGTAACATTCCACCAGGGGTAAATCGCCGTACTCTTTAATTAGCGAAATAGTAGCTTGTTCCCGTTTCTGCTTCAAACGGTGAGCCAAAATCATCAAAGTGCTATCAATGCCTGCATGAATATTAACCGCCTTAAATTCGGCTTCGTCAAGGCGAGAAAAAGTCCGTAAAGATTTAACAATTTCCTGAATTCTTTCTGCTCCAACTTCCATTGAATCCAACAGCTTCGGTAAATCTTCTCGGATAAAATCTAATTCGCATTCTTCAAGTTCTGCCTCAATTTCTGCCGTAGGTTTAGGGTAAGCTACACGGTAAAGTTCCAGAATTTTTAGCAAATCCTTGGTATAATCTTTGGCATAGGTAATATTACCAAAAATAAAACTGACAGGATTATTGATTTCGTGGGCGACGCCAGCAACCAATTGACCCAAGGAAGACATTTTTTCACTTTGGACGAGCTGCGCTTGGGTATTACCCAGAGTGTTAAAAGCCAATTCTAATTCCACTGCTTGTTCTCTGAGTCTAGCTTCGGATTCTCGCAGTGCTATTTCTGCTGCTGTGCGCTCGGTAACATCGACGCCAATTCCCCAAAAATCCCAGCCTGGAACCGAAAATTCAGCGGAAATATTAGACCAAGCAATTGTTTTTACCGTCCCGTCAGCAGCCTGTATTTCTAATTCTAAATCACGAAAATTATGTTCAAGTTTGACAATTTCTTTAAAGACTTTTTGGCGGTATTGAAAATCTGGTATTAGTAGTTGTATCGCTTGCTGATTGGCGACCATTTCTGAGGTATTGTAACCCAAAACTTGTTCGCATTCTCGGTTCCAGACTATGATATTGCGTTCGGCATCAACAGCGCTGAGCATTACTGGCATATTTTCGAGAATTAAGCGTAGTCTTGCTTCACTTTCCCTGAGAGCTTCTTCAACTCGCGCCCTCTCCGTGATGTCCACAGAAACAGCAATTAATCCTAGAATTTCTCCTTTTTCATCGAAGATTGGGGTGCCACGAGTTTCGTAAATGTGACCAGAGAATTCAGCCGACCAAATTTTTTCTTCGCCAGCCAAAACCAAATTAATATTTTCGATAATTTGGGGGTACTTTTCGTACAGTCCGTAAACCGATAAGCCCACTACTTGTGCTGGAACTAATCCTAAAGGTTCTAACCCTTTTCCTTCCGAAAGTGTAAAGATGCCTCGGCGGTCAATGCAAGACAAAATTATGGGTGCATTGTTGACAACGGCACGGAGGCGTTTTTGACTCATTTGCAGGGCTAATTCTGCTTGTTTGCGATCGGTAATATCGAGGGCAGCTCCGAATAATTTGATGACTTCCCCTTGATGGTTTTGGACAATTTGTCCCCAACCGATTAGATATCTCATTTCTCCGTTTAAACGGTAAATGCGGTGGTCAATTTCGTAGGCTTGGCGGTGGGCGATGGCGTCATTTATAGTTTGTTGAAAGCGTTCTCTATCGTTAGGATGAATTTGTTGCACCAGTTCCGGATAACTTGGTGTTGGTGCGTTTATTTCTAGATCGTAAATTCTTTTTAATTCATCAGACCAAGTAACTTCGCCAGTAGTGAGGTCGAATTCCCAGTTGCCGATATGGGCAACTTTTTGAGTTTCTTCTAATTTTTGCTGGTATTCTAAGAGTTCGTTAGTGGCTTTTTTACGTCCGCTAATATCCGTCGCCGTACCTATAAATCCTTGAAATTTACCTGCTGGTGTCAACTTAGGAACTACTGTTTCTTCAATCCACCGATATTCGCCGTCGGCTCTTTTTAGGCGGTATTCTCTCTCGAATTTTCGAGGGGAATTCCAAGCAGTTGCATATATTTGTTCCCAGCTATCTAAATCTTCGGGGTGGATGTTTTGCGTCCATCCGCTGGCTGAAATTTGTTCCTGACTAAGCCCTGTAAATTCTGTCCACTGCGAATTAAAGTAATGACAATTGCTATCTGCATCTGCTATCCACAGCATGGTTGGTACTAGATCTGCCCAGTCGCGCCAAGAATTTTCGCCGACATCTGAAAAATTCGCGATCGGGGCTTGTTTGGGTAGTTTAGCTTCCCTGGGAGAACCAGTCATAACTTGACAAGGGGTAAGTTGACATTTGCTGTTTTTATTGTGACACTGAGATGCAATTTCATGTAAAAAATTATCGGCTTTTCATAACCAATATATCAATCCAAACTCGTCTAGGTTAAATTTTGCTGGACTGGAATTTCTAGCAAAAACTCCGAACCCTCTCCCACCGTGGAAGTACAGCTCAATTTGCCACCATGTCGATCGACTATAATTGAATGAGAAATCGATAGCCCCAAACCAGTCCCCTTACCCACAGGTTTAGTGGTGAAAAATGGGTCAAACAGCCTAGACCTAACAGATTCTGGTATCCCCCTCCATTGTCAGCAATTGATACCGCTACGAAGCCCCCAGCAGTCAAATAAGTGCGAATAGTGATGGTACTGGGAGGTCGATCGCACTCCTGCATGGTCTCCTGGTTATCCCGTTCTTCCAAAGCATCGATCGCATTAATCAAAATATTCATAAATACCTGATTTAACAGACCAGGAAAACATTCCACATTTTGCAGTTCTTGGTAATCTTTAATTACCTGAATACCAGCAGAGTTGCTATGAGATTTCAGTCGATTTTGCAAAATCATTAAACTGCTATCTATTAGGATTATTTATTTCATGAGCTACACCAGCAACTAACTGCCCCAAACTTACCATTTTTTCATTTTGCACAAGCTGAGATTGAGTTGTTTTGAGCTGCTTAATTGCTGTTTCTAATTCTAGGGCTTTGGAACGTTCTCGCGCTTCCGATTCCTGCAAAGCAAACTCTGCTTGTTTGCGATCGCTAATATCTTGATGAGTACCGTTCATCCGCAGTGGTGCGCCCCATTCATCGTATTCTACTACCTTACCCAAAGCCATAATCCATTGCCAATTTCCCGATTTATTCAGCATCCTAAATTCAATTTTATAAATATTATTTTCTCCTTCAAAATATGAATTTAAAGCTGCCATCACCTTGACTTTATCTTCGGGATGTAGCAAATCTTCCCAATATTTAACATTATTTTCAATTTCATTTTCTTCATAACCAATCATATCGTTTCCGGCTGCATCGTCAGGTGATTTAACCGGACCTAGAACGCAGAGAACACAGAGGGAGATAAGAGAGATGAATACAGGACGATGTTACCCCAAACACGGCTAATTGCAATCTTTCTTGACTAAGTTTCAAGGCGGATTCTGTACGTTTTAGTTCTGTGAGATCGGCAATAATTGCCATCATTCCTATGGGTTGATTACTGCTTCCTTCCCCCCTTGGGGGGGATGACTTCTTCCTTCTTGGTTCCCCCCTTGGGGGGGTAGGGGGGGTTCTTCTTCCTTCTTCCTTCTTGCTTCTGCCTCCTTCTGTCTTCAATCTTACTGCCGTTTTGGCAACACAACTGTAAATATGCTACCCTTGCCGAGATTACTGCTAATAGCAATCTCGCCCTTAAAAGGTTTTAGCAGTTCAATACAAGTATAAAGTCCCAGACCAGTTCCTGTGGGTTCACCCTCTTTTTGTTCCTCGCCTTTAGCTGGTTTTGATGTGTAAAAAGGATCGAATATTTTTGAAAAATCTTCCGGTGCTATCCCGCATCCCGTATCCGCAATCTCCAGATAAATTTTCGATTCATCTTGTCGAGTCACAATAGTTAGTTCTCGGCTTTTTTTATCCCACATAGCATCCATTGCATTATTTATTAAGTTGTAAAATACTTGAGAAATATAGGAATAAATTAAGGGAATATTTGGCATTTTATCGTCGTAAAAATATTTTTTCTTGATTTTATTTTTAAAATACAGATTTCCTTCCAATAGCTGAATCTCTCGCTGCACTAATTCGTTTATATTCACAGGTTGTAAATCTTGCTCTTGCTCCTTTCTGCTTTTCACCATCAGAGTGTCCATAATCTGATTGACTTTTGTGATGGCTTGTAAAATATACTTAGTGTAACTAAAAAACGAGTAGTCGTTAATTTTTGTTGCTTTTGTTTCAATGAGATCGACGCTAGTCTGCATAACTTGCAGCGGACTTTTCAAGTTGTGTACCATGCCCTGAGTTAAGCGACCGATGATGGCTGTTTTTTCCTGGTCGATGAGTTGCTTACTTTTTTGTTCGACAAGTCTTTCCAGATTTTGGTTGAGGTGAGCAAGCTCTGCATTTTTCTCTTCTAGTTTTTTTTGTAAACTACGAATAGTCAAGTGAGTTTCAATTCGGCTCAATACTTCTTCGTGCTGGAACGGCTTAGTGATGTAATCAACTGCTCCTGTTTGAAAGCCTTTTACTTTGTCAAGGGTATCGGAAAGGGCGCTCATAAATATGATGGGAATGTCTTGCGTCGGCGGGTCTGCTTTCAAGCGACGGCAAGTTTCAAACCCGTCAATTCCCGGCATCATGATATCTAAAAGAATCAAGTCTGGATGGATATATTCAATTTGCTCGATCGCACTTTCGCCGTCCTGGGCTACTAATACCTTAAACCCATAGTTTCTCAACAACTCGAAAAGTACATCCAGATTGGTCTGGTTGTCATCGACAATTAGTATAATGCTTCTTTCAGAATTTTTATCGTTCATATTCAAGGAAAAAAATCAATTTGAATAGTTGTGAATTGTGAATTTTGACTTGTGAAGTGTGACTTGTGAATTAAAATCCCAGTCGAATGATTTTGGGAGCATCCCGATTTTGCATAGGCGAAGCATGACCGCAGACAATTTATTAGCGATCGCCAGAGATTTACAGCGGTCATGCTATAGCCCCTACGAATATATTTGCACTCATTGAGATGCACCCATGATTTTGATTTGTTGGTCACAATCATAACTGTCAACTTACAAAGTCTTACATAACTTTAATCCTAAGACAAATGTTCCTTCAAAAAAGCTCGAATTTGCTTGATCTGAAATCCCTTAGCTAGTTGGCGGACGTGGTGAGCGAAAGGCACTAATTTGGGGTCAGAATTTTCAAGTTTAGCAATTTCCTCCAGAATAGCTTCTATATCGCCCATGGCACACAGTCTTAACAAAGCCAAGACTGACTCGCAGGGGGGAGACACGATCTTTGAGTCAGCAGCAGCCAAGTCTGATGCTGTTTTTGGGGTTGGAGCTTTGCGTTTGTTAGCCGATGCTCCGTCTTCGTAAACCCATTCTAGTCCCAAATTAACTCGCAACGATTCTAAAAGCTCGTTGTTTTGAAGAGGCTTACTGAGAAAACCATTGCAGCCTGCAAGTATGCTCTCTTGCCTGGTAGTCTCATAAACACTAGCAGACAAAGCAAGGATAACCGCATCTTTTAATTCCGGCAAGTGTCGCAGCCGCCTGGTAGCTTCCCAGCCGTCCATTACTGGCATCAGCAAGTCCATTAAAATTAGATCCGGTTGAAATTCCAGTGCTTTGTGCAAACAGTCTTCGCCGTCTGTGGCTTCTACAATTTCCAAGCCCAAACGAGAGAGCATTTTATGCAGCATTGCCCGATTTGCTTCGTTGTCGTCTACTACCAACACTTTGCGCTTGAGGCCGATGAAACCAACAATCCGATGTTTTTCGGGTGGAGAGGGGATTTCTGAACACTGGGCGACGGCGGGCAAATCTATATCTAACCAAAAAATGCTGCCTATACCGGAGGTACTTGCGACGTGAATTTGGCTGCCCATCATGTTTACTATTTTTTGACTGATGGAAAGGCCCAATCCGGTACCTTCCACCACGTTGCTACGATCGCCCACTTGATGAAAGGGCAAAAATATTTCTGCTAATTTGTTCTCTCTGATACCAATGCCGCTATCTTCGACTTGGAAGCGGATTTTAGTTGGTGGTAATTTTGCTAAGTTTGGTGCTTCTGTGACGTCACCAGGGGCGATGGACTGCTTCTGTGGTTCTAGATTAGGGGTCAAAGTTGCCATTCCATCACGATTTGCCGCCGTTAAACTGGAATTTAGGGAGTTGATGGGACTGGCATATTCAGCGACATTATCCACGTAACCCACTTTCAATGTCACTCCACCACGATCGGTGAACTTAACAGCATTGCTGAGCAAATTAATCAAAACTTGTCGGACTCTTTTTTCATCAGCTAAAACGTAGTTAGGCAGAACAGATAGCTCCTCGTAATTAAATGCAATTCCTTTTTGATCGGAACGCATCTTAAACAAGTCAACAATGTTTTTGATTAAATTTCTAAAATCTACCTCGCTCACAGACAGTTCCATTTTATTAGCTTCTATTTTTGCCAGGTCTAAAACATCATTAATCAGCGTCAGTAAGTGGTGGCCACACTGTAGAGCGTTAGTCAGGATATCCAGTTGTTCTGTTGTTAAATTACGCTCGTTTTTCAGGAGTTGAATGTATCCTAAAATCCCGTTCAAAGGTGTGCGCAATTCGTGGCTCATATTGGCGAGAAAGTCACTTTTAGCACGGTTGGCAGCTTCGGCGGCTTCTTTTGCTAATTGCAGGGCGGCTTCTGCTTGTTTGCGCTCGGCAATTTCAGTTTGCGCCTTTTGAAACAAAGTAGATTGTTGGATGGCGATCGCCAATTGCACGGCCAATTGTTGCAGACAATCTGCCTCAAATTTCTGCCAAGGACGGGAGTCTGTGCAGTGGTGGGCAATTAACAGCCCCCACAATTTTTCGCCTTGCAAAATCGGTACTACCAGACTAGCTCTGACGTGCAGCTCGGTTAACAGAATCAAGTAGCATTCAGCGATACCAGCGTTGTAAACATCATCTGTAGCTCTAATTCTGCCGTCTTTGTAAAGGTCAACGTAGGCTTTGCCAAAACAGGGGTCGTAAATTTCCCTTCCCGCAATTGCCATGGAATCTTCCTTTACCGACTCCACAGCGATAAACCCGCTCCAACTAGGAGTAAATTGGTAAATCACTGTGCGGTCTACTTGCAAAAATAGTCGCACTTCTTCCACAGTTGTGGTTAAAATTTCTTCTAAGTTTAAAGAACCCCGAATGCGTTCGAGCATGGCGACTGCTAGTTGCTCCCGATTTAATTGCTGGCGCAAAGTTTTTTCGACTTTTTTGCGCTGGCTAATATCGGTAATTACTCCCACAGAACCTATAAAATTCCCATTATCATCTTTTATGTTATCGGCTCTCACCAGAGTAGTTACTGCTTCACCATTCTTAGTTTTTAGTTCAATTTCATCGCTCCATGACAGGCCTGTGCGAAGGGTTTTATAGATTTGTTTATAAATTTTAGGTTGGACGTACATCGCCTCGGCTGCATTAAGCGTGTTGAGTTCTTCGACTGTGTAGCCGTACCGTTGAATGAATGCTTGGTTGTGGTAAATAGAGCGTCCTTTCAAGTCGGTAATCGCGATCGCGTCGCTGGTACTTTCAACGGCTTGAGTAACTTTCAACAGCTCTAGTTCTGCTTGTTTGCGATCGCTAATATCAGTCATGGAACCCACCATCCGCAGCGGATTTCCGGCTTTGTCCCACACTGCTTGAGCCCTGGCTAGTACCCACTTGTAACTGCCGTCTTTGCATAGGAGACGGTATTCAGAGGCGTAATTCAGGGTTTTGCGATCGAGGTAATCTTGGATAGCGGTTTGCACGCGCCAAGAATCTTCCGGGTGAATTCGCTCAGTCCATGCGCTGTTGTTAGTGTCAATTTCTGTGTCTGAGTAACCAATAATTTCCTTCCAGCGAGCCGAGCGAAAAACTTCATTAGTTTGGAGGTTAAAATCCCAAATTCCGTCTTGATTTCCCTTAAGAACTAACTGCCAGCGTTCTTCGCTTTTTCTTAATTCTTCTTCGGCTTGTTTGCGCTGAATATGGGAACCCAATTGAGTTGCCACTGCTTTTACTAAATCTACTATACGGCCTTCTAGCTCCGAGGGGTTTCGCTGGTAAAATACTAAAACTGCCAGCACTTCTCCCTCAGCGCGAATTGGTACGCCGAAACAAGCTTTTAGTCCACTTTCTATTGCTAGTTGCCATCGCGAGAAAACGGGATTTACACCATCGGATATATCTTGTTTCCACTCCATTTGTTTAGTCAGCCAAATTCGCCCCGGGAGTCCGACTCCCAGTGGAAATACAAACTGATTGCTTGCACGTCCAAAAGCCTGCAAAGTCTGGTCGCTAGCATACCAGCTTTGACTATGTTCTAAAACAGTGCCATCAGCAGCAGGTATCCAAGCTTCGGCAAAATTCCAGCCGATGGCGTTGCACAAAAAGCGCAAAACATTGGCGATCGCGCTCTCGAAGTCTGGCGACTGACTAATTGCTTGAGTTGCTGCTAACAACAACTTGATTTCATCTTCTGTTTGCTTACTTTCAGTAATATCAGTTCCCGCGCCCAAAATTTGTTTTAATCGACCGGCTGCGGTTTTCATAAATACAGTATCTCGGCTGACAATCCAGCGCCAAGAACCCTCCTTATGCTGCATTCTGTATTCAACTTCAAAGATATCCCCTTGACCACCTGTTTCTACTTGCTGTAAATAATCAGGAATTTTGCTCAAATCTTCCGGGTGCATCAATTGAGAAATCATCTCCACACCCATAGCCTGAAGCTCTTCTACTGTATAGCCTAAAACGTGATAAATGGAAGCATTAGCATAAATGATTTTATGTTCAATCAAATCGTAAACATACAAAATATTAGGACTAGCTTCAGCAATTTTTTCAGCGAACCGCTGACTATCTTGCAGCTTTAGTTCGGCTTGTTTTTTAGCAGAAAGATCTCGTACAATGGAAATAATTTCGCCCCCTGCCAGCATGGTTAGGGACAGTTCTTGAGGAAAGTTGGAGCCGTCGCGGCGACATCCCATGGCTTCGGTGTTGCAATATCCTTTTGCGGTTAAAGCGGGGAGGATTTCTTGCTCCAACCTTTGTAGTTCTGCACTTTCATAGCATATTTTCCAGCTTTGAGCGAACATGGCTTCGGGAGAGTCGTAACCATACATTTTGAGTTGAGCTGCGTTGCAATAAATGAACTCTCCGCCGGCACCGATGATGGCGATGCCCTCGGAAGCGGCAGACATGGCGGCGGCTTGTCGCTGAATTGCCGACTCAGAACGTTTGCGATCGGTGATATTACGGACGATCGCGATCATGTCGTCATCGCTACAAAATACAATTCTTGCTTCAAAATCGTACAGTTCACCATTAACTGACATGGGATATTCTACGATTTGAATTTCACCATTGTCGATCGCTTTTTTGTTACCAGATACGATTTTGTCAGCAAAAACCGACGGTAAGATGTCTTGGACTTTTTTGCCAATAAATATACTTTCTTTAAATATCATATTCGGTTCTTTTGCAGGTTTGAAGTCTACAAAAGTGCCATCGGCGCGACAGCGAAACATCATGTCGGGTATGGCGTTTAAAAGAGCTCGATTGGTGGCTTCACTTTTGCGCATTTCTGCTTCTGCTTGCTTGTTTAATGTAACATCGCGGGCCACTGCATAAATTAAACCTTCTTCAGCAAAGGGCGATGCCGTCCAGGACAGCCATTTATAAGTACCATCTTGGCAAAGGTAGCGGTTTTCTAAGTTAATAACTGGGTTGCCACTTTTGAGTGTTTCCAGTTTAGCTATGGTTATTGCTCGGTCTTCGGGATGCACAAATTCTATAAAAGGTTTGGCTATAAGTTCCCCTTCGCTGTAACCTAAAGCATTTGACCAAGCAGGATTTAAGCGTCTGAAATAGCCGTCTAAACCCGCAATGCAAAGTAAATCTAGGGAAATGTTAAAGAAGCGATCGCGCTCTTTCTGAGTTTGTTTTAATTCGGTGATATCCATCACCAAGCCGTCCCAAACTAAATCGCCATTGGCTTGCTTTTCCGGTTTAGCAGCGCCTTGCAGCCACTTCACTTTGTCCGGCATAATTTGTCGCCACTGCTGATGCCATGGCAGCAGCATTTTCGCAGATTTTATTATGGATTTGTGGAACTCTTCTAGGTCATTTGGATGAATATTTTTAAACCCCAATTCGGCATTTTCTTCTAGTTCTTTAGGTGCTAATTCATAAATATCATTGCAACCAGAAGAAACGTAGAAGAATTTCTTTTCTCCATCCTTATTTATACGAAATTGATAAATCATTCCCGGTACGTTAGCTGTCATTCTTTCCAGCCGAGAGCGGGTTTGCTTCAATGCTATTTGCTGTCGCTTGTACTCGGTGACATCTCGGATAGTACCTACTAACATTTTACTGCCTTCGGCTGTTTTGAAAATAAGTTTTTTAGTAGATATAATTCGTTTTTTACCACTGCTATCTATAAATTTCTCTTCTGTTTCATCAGGGATTCCTGTTTCCAATACCGCTGCGTCTTTTTGTAAAAACAAGCTCGCTGTTTCTTCTGGTAAAAAGTCGTATCCACATTTACCTATAAGTTCTGTTCGCGGTTTACCCATTAACTCGCAAAAAGCATCGTTTAATACTACCCAACGGTGTTGTTCGTCTTTGACAAAAATTGGATCTGGTGTAGCATTAATCGTGTGCTTTAAAAATTGTCTAGATGCTTTGAGTTGGACTTCATAGCGGTGGCGATCGCTCACATCCAAGACCACTTTAATCATCCGATCTATCGACCCGTCTAGGCTGCGGATGCAGCGCAGTGACACTCTAGTATAAACTACTCCACCGTTTTTTTTTCGCCATCTTTTGTCTAAGACGTAACCTTCACTATTACCTGTTAAAATTTTCTTGAGCTGCTCTGAACTAGCTTGCCAATCTTCAGGAAAAGTCAATTGCTCCCAATTACCCTGCAACAGTTCTTCGCGCTCGTATCCCAGCAAATTGCACAAAGCATCGTTGACTTCCAACCACTCACATTTTTCTGGTTGTGAGGGAGAAAGTGGTGCTGCTAGAATGGCGATTCCGACTAGGGAATTCTCCACTACCGATCGATATTTTGCTTCACTTTTTCGCAAAGCTTCTTGGTTGTGTTGTCTTTCCACTGCGTAACGCAGCGATCGCATTAACACTTCGCTGTCTATTTTTCTTTTGACTAGATAATCTTGAGCTCCTGTTTGGATCGACTGCACGGCTAATTCTTCATCGTTGCGGGCCGTGAGTACCACGATCGGAGTATTGACGCTGTATTCTTGAATTTTAACAATTGTACTTAAATCTTGGCTGTCCGGCAGCGATAGATCTAGTAGTATGACATCAAATTTTTCCTTTAGTAAAAGCTCCTGTGCTTTACTCAGGCGATCGGCGCGACTTATCGATAGCCTTTGGGACAACGATCGGGAAACATTGGTTTCTAATAATAATTCTTCGATCAGCTCAGCTTCGGCCCGATTGTCTTCGACGAGGAGAACCTTAAAGCCATTGCGCTCTGCGGTTGGGTTCAAAACTGATATCATAAATACCCAGATTTTTATCGTAAAGCAGTCGTACTAACCATTATAGCATATAAGCAATTCAATATTGAAATATGCAAGTGGGAATAGTTTAAAACTTGTTGACTGAATTCTACCTGACTCAGCGGAAATTTGCGACTCTCTCCCCTGAGTAAGAAAATCGTTGACACACCTTTAAAAGCGATCGTCCCATCAAAATCCACAGGAGGGATGAATACAGGGTTTGTGACCTAGTTTTTTTGTCTGAGCTTTATGATAGCTGATACCTCCTAGTCGCTGCCGTCTTTTTACTTGTGGCAACCTAGAAAAAATTTCGCGTGTCTCTTGTGTTTTTCCAAAAAAGTGATAATCTATAAATAGAGGCAATAAACGATATTGAGCTAGGGAGCCTCTGGCACGCTCTGTGCATAAATACACTTAAATTCACTTTGAGGAGCCGGGGATCAAGGTTTTAGTGATAATTAAAATAGTTTTACTTGGAGAAAATCTTAGCTGTTAAGGTGAGTAATTCATAGGATTGAATGATTAGCAGGCGGGATACAGCTAATAAATAGTGACGGAAAAATCAAAAATTTTGGATATTTAGAGATTAACTTCGTAAGAAAACTAAGTTCAAAGTTTTTGCTGTTATTTGACCGAAATGAGCTAAAAAGTAGAGGAAAAAGCAATGACCCACAAATTAGCAATTCCAGAAAAGCAGCTTCAAATTCCCAAAGACAAAGCCTTAATATTATGGTTCGATGAAGTCGGCATCGGGGACATCCCCTTAGTTGGTGGCAAAAATGCTTCCTTGGGGGAAATGATTCAACAGCTAACCCCCAAAGGAGTGAATGTTCCCAACGGGTTTGCAACTACAGCATACGCTTACCGCTACTTCATCGAGTCGGCGGGTTTAGATAGTAAACTGCGCGAACTTTTTGCTGACTTGGAAGTCGAAAATGTCAACAACCTGCGCCAAAAAGGCAAGCAAGCACGATCGCTGATTTTGGAAACGCCGTTTCCGCGAGACTTGCAAGCGGCGATCGCCAGCGCTTACGATAAATTGTGCGATCGCTATGGCGAGAGTACAGATGTAGCAGTTCGTTCCTCCGCCACCGCCGAAGACTTACCAGACGCCAGCTTCGCCGGACAACAAGAAACCTACCTCAACGTACATGGCTGCACCAGCGTGCTCGAATGCAGCCACAAATGCTTCGCTTCCATATTCACCGACAGAGCGATTTCCTACCGTCAACTCCGAGGCTTCGACCATTTTGATGTGGCCTTATCAGTAGGTGTGCAAAAAATGGTGCGATCGGACTTAGCATCCTCCGGTGTCATGTTCAGCATCGACACCGAAACCGGTTTCAAAAACGCCGCCCTCATCACCGCAGCCTATGGATTGGGGGAAAACATCGTTCAAGGGGCCGTCAACCCCGACGAATACCTAGTCTTCAAACCAACATTGAAACAAGGTTTCCGCCCAATTCTCGACAAACGCCTCGGCACCAAAAAAATTAAAATGGTGTACGATATTGGCGGTTCCAAATACACCAAAAACGTCTCAGTAGCAACCACAGAACGGGAAAAATTTGCCATTAACGATGACGAAATTCTGCAATTAGCACAGTGGGCAGTATTAATAGAAGAACACTACTCCCAAGTGCGCGGAACTCCCACGCCCATGGACATCGAGTGGGCAAAAGACGGCAATACCGGCGAATTATTCATCGTCCAAGCGCGACCGGAAACAGTACAATCTCAAAAATCAGTTACGGTTTTGCGGAGTTACAAACTGCAAGGTTCTAGCGCTGTTTTGGCCAAGGGACGGGCTGTGGGCGAGGCCATTGGACAAGGGAAAGCCCGCGTAATTTTAGAAGTTAGCGAAATCGCGGAATTTGAAGCAGGGGAAGTTTTAGTCACCAACAAAACAGACCCCGATTGGGAACCGATTATGAAAAAAGCCAGTGCGATTGTCACCAACTCTGGCGGCCGCACTTGTCATGCAGCAATCATTGCGCGAGAAATGGGAATTCCGGCAATTGTCGGCACTGGCGATGGGACAAAACTCTTAAAGAATGGTCAAGAAATCACTATTTCTTGTGCCGAAGGAGAGGAAGGTAAAGTTTATTCTGGTTTGGTGCCGTTTGTAGTACAAGAAAGTGCGATCGACAATTTACCCCGCACTCGCACTCAAATCTTAATGAATGTCGGCAACCCCGAAGAAGCCTTTGGTTTATCAGCAATTCCTTGCGACGGTGTGGGATTGGCGCGACTGGAATTCATCATTGCCAATCACATTAAAGCACACCCATTAGCACTGATTCACTTTAACAAATTGGTAGATAAATCCGTCAAACGCGAAATTGCCAAACTCACAGCGCTTTACGAACACAAACCCGATTTCTTTACCGACAAATTAGCCCACGGAATTGGCACCATTGCCGCTGCATTCTATCCCAATCCTGTCATCGTGCGGATGAGCGATTTCAAGAGCAATGAATACGCTAATCTGTTAGGAGGGCGACAGTTTGAACCCAAGGAAGAAAACCCCATGATTGGGTGGCGGGGCGCGTCTCGCTATTACGACCCGAATTATCGCGAAGCTTATGCTTTGGAATGCAAAGCCCTGAAGCGAGTTCGCAATGAAATGGGCTTGACAAATGTGATTCCGATGATTCCGTTTTGTCGCACCCCGGAGGAGGGGCGAAAGGTGTTAGCGGAGATGGCGAAACACGGTTTAGTCAAGGGCGAAAATGGCTTACAGGTGTATGTGATGTGCGAATTGCCTAGCAATGTCATATTTGCTGATGAATTCGCCCAGGTATTTGATGGATTCTCGATCGGCTCTAACGATCTGACTCAGCTAACATTGGGATTAGACCGGGATTCTGCTTTAGTTGCGCACATTTTTGACGAACGAAATGAAGCTGTGAAGCGGATGGTGGAAATTGCGATTAAAGCGGCGAAAAAATACGGCCGCAAGATTGGAATTTGCGGTCAAGCCCCTAGTGATTATCCTGAATTTGCTCGGTTCTTGGTTGAGTTGGGAATTGATTCGATTAGTTTGAATCCTGATTCTGTTTTGAAGACTTTGTTGGATGTTGCTAAGGTTGAGAGTACGGCTTCGATGATGGACTTGGTGATGGATGTAGCGCCTGTTTAACAGAGAATTTTATCTCTGTGAGACATCTCCCATAATCCCTAGGGAGGATTGTAGAGGGCGATGCACCCTCAAGCTACTGTTGCATGATTTTGGATAACTGGCCTTGGAACCCCGACTTCACCCTCAGAAGTCGGGGTTTTACTGTCATATCGTTTTCGGTTGCATCGTCAGGTGATTTAACCGGACCTAGAACACAGAGAACACAGAGAGATCCCAGAGAAATGAATACAGGACGATGAAGAGAGGAATTGATATGAGGTGATTGTTGACTGTTGACTGCTATCTGCAAATTCTCTTGTGGGAGATCAACTCGCAGCCACGCACGCGGACGATTCAGACTCTACTTGATGAACCTGCAATATGCTGTATGACTTATAACTAATGACTGATGACTTATAACTAATGACTGATGACTAATGACTATCGCATCTTTTTTTTTCAATAAATCCGGTTACAAATCCCCTAATTTATTGTTCTAATTAGGTGAGTAAAAAGCTTGTATAGTATAACTTTAAAGGCTTTCAACTGCTAAGAGATTGAGGGGGAATCAACCCGGATTTTAATTAGGTTTTATACTCCTATAAACTCAACTATAAACGGGCGTTCTAATTTATATAGAAGGCATCGGTTAGGCGATCGCAGATATTACTCCCGAAACTATTGACGT
>RDXH01000224.1 GCA_004292745.1 Oscillatoriales cyanobacterium
CTGTACTTTCTGCGATCGCCAGAATCAGTTGACGTCCCATAACTAATGACCTCTAAATAGTATCTTCATTCTATGCAACTTCATATAAAATTGGTATAACTTGGTTACACTTCCATCGATATTTGCCTTATTTGCCCAATTACCGATCGCAGAAACAACCGCAGGCTGAATTTCTTGAATTAGTTGTTTAAGAGTTCGATCGTTCATCCCTCCAAGATGTTCATCGGTTAGTGGTATACGACCATGAAATCCTGATTCCAGCACTGTGGTCATGTATTGCCCCAAAATTGCTTCCGAAATACTATTAGCAGTTAATCCTCGATCGTTATCATACCTAAGCTCATGTAGGAAACTCTTTCCAGCGCAAAGAATCAGCTCCTTAACGTCATGCCTTCCATCAACTTGAAGTATTTTTTCTATTTCCCTATTCGCAATACCCCAGTCAACAGAGTTATTCCCGCCCGCGATGTCAATAACCTGGGACAACCTTTCACCCATCTGTTGGGCAACAACGATTGGTAGATTGCCTTTTTTTTGAAGATCTTGCTTCAGTGCTGAGATCGCCATCCGAGTACACTCATCGATACTCGCTTTCCCCTCACAGAGCGACTCATATAGCTTTTTATAGTACCCAAGCCCATTGCGGAAAATATCTCCATCAGCCATGTTCTCTGCTCCAAAAATAGGAGTTTGCTTATATCCTCAATTTAGAACAATCTGACATTGTCAATATCTAAATAAAAAAAAACTATAAAATGTCAGGTTAATGCGTAAGCCGATCGACTGTATTCGCGGTCGAAGTCTCTACAACCTAATATCTAGTGAAGATCTAAGAGGTCTCCGAGTGAACCCCTCAATAGCGATGCTAGCCCGTTTGCCTGGATCGATCCGGTTTTAGGGGAGAAAGCCGCGAGAAGTGATGCACCGAAGGTTTCCCCCTCACCTGACATTGTTCCGGCTGAAGGTTGGGTACTGAATGCTACGGGGAACGTGACTCTTGTTGGATACAATTCTGGTGGTGCGGTTTCTGCTCGTGGCGTAAAACCTAGAAGTGTTTGCATACCCCGATAGGTGTTCTTCCGGTTTTACAGCGTATTCCAGGTTTATTTGAAGTACGGACACCGCACCGTGCCCAAGGAGTGTCAACTTAAGCTGTCAGCCCCCAAAATCTGTTAGTGGGCCCGCCAGTCCGACAGGGGTTAAAACCCCTGTCTAATAGCTAAAGTCCTCTAAAAGAGGACTCAAGAAATTATCAGTCCTCTTTGAGAGGACTTGCGCTTTGAGGCAGGGGTTTCAACCCTTGCCGGCCTATGGGTTTGACTTTGATAATTCCGATGCTCGAATTAACAGGATTTCAGCTATGTCCCGCCTATCTTCCGCCCTAGTTTTTATTTGCTTACTGCTATTTCCCTCAAAAACCTTCGCTCAAATCATCCCAGACAACAGTTTAGGTTCTGAAAGTTCGCGCGCAGTTTCCGATACGATCGATAACTTACCCAGCGATCGCATTGAAGGCGGCGCAACACGAGGCTCAAATCTCTTTCACAGTTTCCGAGAATTCAACATCCGTGAAGGCAGGGGAGCTTATTTTACCAACCCCAAAGGCATTACTAATATTTTTACCCGCGTCACGGGCAACAATTCCTCCAATATTTTAGGCACATTAGGAGTCCAGGGAAACGCCAACTTATTTTTAATTAACCCAAAAGGAATTGTATTCGGTCCTAACGCTAGGTTAGATTTACGCGGTTCATTTATCGGTTCAACTGCTGAAAGTATAGTATTTAATAACGGTTTTGAATTCAGCAGTACGAAACCACAAATATCGCCACTATTAACGGTAAATATTCCCGTCGGCTTGAGATTTCGAGATAACCCCGGTACAATTGTCAACCAATCAACAGCGACTGGAGTAGTAAACCAGCTACCAGCTTCGTCGCTCCCAATTCCGATTACCAATCAAGTCGGTTTAGCCGTAGACCCCGGTCAAACCTTAGTCTTAGTTGGTGGCGATATCCACGTTAATAGTGGTGTCTTAACAGCTAACAGCGGACAAATAGTCCTCGGTAGTGTCGCCAATTCCGGTTTAGTTAATTTTGGTTCAACTCCCTTGGGTCTAAGTTTTAATTATGACAATATTCAAAATTTTGGTAACATCAACATATCCGCAGGTAGCCTGATTAATACTAGCGGAATGGGAGGCGGTAAAATTGATATCAGAGGTGGCAATATCACCATCGCTAATTCTCGAATTTATGGGCTGACCCTGGGCAATATTGATAGTAGAGGCATCGATATTAATTCCCAAAATTTGCAAATCAAGGATGGGACGCAAATTTCTACCCTCACCCTAGGAAATGGTGCGGGGGGAAATATCAACATCTTTGCTAGGGATTCAGTAGAGATGAGCGGACTGGGAGTAGAGGGTTATCAACAGGTTGTAATTAAGTATTTAATATCAGGAACTGTAGACCCCTTTGACCCACAATTTGCTTTGTTTAATGGTACTTCGGGTAGTGGATCTGGGGGGAGTATTACCATTGATACTGGTAGGCTCCTGATGCGTAATGGCCTCACCGGTAGTGGCATCACCCTTGGTGCTGGAAGTGGCGGCAATCTCAATATCCGTGCTAATACTTTTGAGATGGTAGGTTCTGGAGTTAACAACGCCACAGCTAAAGATAGTACCGGTGCAGGAGGAAGTATTAATCTTGATGTTGAAAGGTTAATTATGCGTGATGGTTCTCTGCTGGGTAGCACGAGTTATAGTGATGGGCGATCGGGAAATATTAATGTGAAAGCTAGGGAATCTGTAGAATTGTCCAACACTGGACCGAGAACTGCTGTATCAACGGGAATCAGCACTTTGAGTATCGGTGCTAATGGAAATGCAGGAGATATTAATGTTGACACCAAGCGATTGAGTCTTTCAGATGGCTCTGCTTTTACCTTGGGAACGGGTGTATTAGTGGGCAGGTTTCTGTTTTCCAGAAATGGCGGTCCCGCTGGAAATTTAAGAGTTAGGGCGAGTGAATCAGTGGAAATTTCAGGGATTTCTCAGCTTTTGACTAGCGGGAATCAAAATGCTAGTGCATTCACTTCCGCAACTTTGAGTTCGAGTCGGGGCGGGAATATCCGGGTTGATACGCCGAGGTTGACGGTGCGGGATGGGGGGATAATTTCTACGAGTTCTTTGGGTGTGGGAAATGTGGGTGATATTACGATTAATGCCGATCGCATCGAAGTAATTGGTAGTGGCAATAACGGTCTATTTATTAGTGAAATAGATGCTTCTGTGGGCAAAGTGTTTGGTAATAATGCCGAGGCGACAGCAAATGCGGGTTCGGTGAATCTCAATACCCGTCAATTGAGCGTGCGGGATGGAGCGACGGTGACGGTTTTGGCTAGGGGAACGGGACGGGCTGGTAATATCAATGTGGTAGCAGATTCAATTTCTCTTGATAACAAAGGCCGTATTGATGGTACTACTGTCTCTGGTACGGGAGCGAATATTAACCTACAAGCACAAAGCATCCGGTTGCGACGTGGTAGCCGAATTACTACCGATGCGGGTACTTCCGAGGGCGGTAATATTAACCTCCGAGGCGATATTTTGGTTGCTCTCCCAGGGGAAAATAGCGATATCACGGCTAATGCTCGCACAGCTCAAGGTGGCCGTGTGAATGTCAACGTACCCACTGTTTTGGGATTTCGAGCAGTGGGCCGGGAAGAGGTTAGAAACAGTTTGGGGTTGACAGATGCTCAATTTGCACAGTTACAGGTAAGCCCTACTTCCTTGATTTCTACTAGCGACATTGCGGCTATTTCCCAAACTGGAGGTCCGGCTTTGCAAGGGACTGTCACATTTAGTTCTTCTGGGGTGAATCCTGCTCAAGGGTTGGTGGAATTGCCGCAAAATATTACCAATCTGTCGCAGTTAATTGTTGCTAATCCCTGTCTCCAAGGGGCGCAGAACGAGTTTATTGTGACTGGTAAAGGGGGTGTGCCACCTAGTCCTAATGATACTCTCAGCAGCGAATCAGTGCCGTTTGCATGGGTGGATTTTACTCAAGGAAGTAGAACTCCACCCAACTCCCCTCAAGGAAAAAGAACCCCCCCCTACCCCCCCCAAGGAAAAAGAACCCCCCCCTACCCCCCCCAAGGGGGGAATCCTGACGCCAGAATTACCCCCCCCTACCCCCCCCAAGGGGGGAATCAAGCAGAAGGAAGTAGAATGTCTTCCAACTACTCTCAAGGGCGGAATGAAGAAGGGAACAAAGGGGGGAATGAAATTGTTCCGGCGCAAGGTTGGGTGATGAATTCTCAGGGGGATGTGATGCTTGTTGGGTACAATTCTGCAAATACCACTTCACGGAGTCTTCGGCAGAATCCTGTTTGTAGACCACGTTGAAAGTATGTTTTTTTCAACGGTAGATTGACGTTAATTTACGCAAATCACCAATTAACAATTACCTATGACATTTACTCGATCGCTCCGTCAAGCAATTTTGTTATTTTTAATTTCTTGTTTGCTGGCAATTGCCATTTCTCCTGCTGTTGCTCAAATTCAGCCGAAAGATGGGATGCAGCTTGTTCGACAAGCTCGCAGTCTTTATGATGCGGAAAGGTTTTCCCAGGTTGTGCCACTTTTACAGCAAGCTGCGGTGGTGTTTGAGGCGAAAGGACAAAATCTCGATCGAGCTGCGGCTTTGAGCAATTTGGCTGCAACTTTTGGACAACTGAATGACTGGGAGCAGGCTGAAGTTGCTATTAATGCGAGTTTGTCACTGGTGCGTCAGTTGCCGAAAACCATGGAACAGCAGGGGATTTTGGGTCAAAGTCTGAATATTCAAGGACAATTGCAACTGGAACGGGGACGGACTCAGGAGGCGATCGATATTTGGACTGAATCTGCTAAAATTTTTGATGAAATTCAGGCTAAAGACCAGTTGTTTCAAATTCATATTAATCAAAGTAGGGCTTGGGAAACTCTGGGACTTTATCCGAGAGCTTGCAAAGTTTTGTTGGATTCTTTTAAGTTGGAACACACAACTTGTGAGGTTTCAAGTGCCAGTTTGGCCAGTTTGAAAAATCCGCTGATTTCGGCGGAAAATGTTCGGGGAATTAATGCTTTAGGTAGGGTGCTGCGGGTTTTGGGAAAACTCGATCGATCGCAGGAGATTCTTTTAGTAGGACTTGAAGGGGCAGAAAAATTGGGACTCAGACAAGAGGAGGCTCAAATCGCTCTTAATCTTGGTAATACGGAACGGGCTAAAAGTAATATACCTGGTTTAAGCCCTCAAGAGCGGGCTAATAGCGAGCGATCGGCTTTTTCGTATTATGCTCGATCGGCAGATAGAAGTGCGGGGGCATCGCCCCTAGGGATGCAGGCAAAGTTGAACCAGTTGAGTCTGTTGGTAGAGCGCCAAAATTGGTCGGAAGCAGGGATTTTGTGGCGATCGATCCAACCTCAAGTCGATGGATTGTCGTGGAATCGCGCCGGACTTTATGCTCGAATTAATCTGGCAGAAAGTTTGCTCAAATTGGATCGGTTTTCGATCGCGACTCCGGGTTTGAGCGATATTGACAAAATGCTCAAAGCCGCTTTGGAACCGGCAAACCGTTTGGGCGATAAGCGGATACAAGCTTATATTCTGGGAGCTCGTGGGAAGGTGTACGAACTCCAGCAGCAGCATTCTCTAGCTGAAACTCTGACAATACAAGCTTTGAGTTTAGTGCCGGCGTTTCAGTCTCCTGATATTGCTTATCAATTGTTGTGGCAACTCGGACGGATTCGCAAAGCCCTGGGCAATCTGGAAGGGGCGATCGCCCAATATACTCAAGCTGTGAATGTACTGTCTTCTCTGCGGGGAGATTTGGTGACGGTTAATCCAGAAGTGCAATTTTCGTTTCGCGAAAGTGCCGAACCGGTTTATCGCCAATTAGTTGAACTGCTGTTGCAAGAGGAATCTCCCAGTCAAGATAAGTTAAAGCTGGCTCGTCAAACGGTGGAATCTTTGCAGTTGGCAGAATTGGATAACTTTTTTCGCGATGCTTGTGCTGATGCTAAACCTAAGTCGATCGAGGAAATCGATCCTAGGGCGGCGGTGATTTATCCGATTATTTTGAGCGATCGTTTGGAGGTGATTTTGTCTATTCCTGGTAAACCCCTGCGTCGCTACAGCACTAAAAAATCTCAGGCAGATTTGGAAACTGCTTTCAGAGAAGCTAAAAATGTCATCAGACCTGCTGCTTTTCCGCGAGATAGGTTGCGGCCTGTTCAACAAGTTTATGACTGGTTAATCCGCCCTGCGGAGGCGGATTTGACTGCTAGCGGGATTAAAACTTTAGTATTTGTACTGGATGGCTATTTGCGAAATTTGCCGATGGCGATTCTCCATGACGGCGAAAGCTTTCTGCTGGAAAAATACAGCATTGCTCTGGCGCCGGGGCTGCAATTGCTTGCACCCAAACCTCTAAGCACCGTCAAGTTAAAAGTGCTGACGGCTGCCCTCTCAGAAGCTCGTCAAGGCTTCTCGGCTTTGCCGGGGGTGAGTGAGGAAATTCAGCTAATTGCAGCTCAGATGCCAGCAACTCGACTGCTGAATCAAGAGTTTGTGAGCGGGAAGTTGCAAGCTCGAATTAAAGAGGTGTCCTACCCGATCGTGCATTTGGCAACTCATGGACAGTTTAGTTCCAATGCAGCGGATACTTTTATTGTGACTTGGGACCAGAAAGTGAATGTCAAGGAGTTCGATCGACTGTTGCGATCGCGTACTGGGGAAAAACAACAGGCGATCGAACTTTTGGTATTGAGTGCTTGCGAAACTGCTTCGGGGGATAGTCGCGCGGCTTTGGGTTTGGCTGGGGCTGCAATTCGATCGGGTGCCCGCAGCACTGTGGCGACTCTTTGGCAAGTCAATGACGAATCTACTGCTATATTTATGGCTGAGTTCTATCGCCAACTGGCTTTGCCTAAAATTAGCAAAGTGGAAGCTCTCCGCAATGCTCAATTAGCCCTGCTCAACAACCCACTGTA
>RDXH01000029.1 GCA_004292745.1 Oscillatoriales cyanobacterium
AATTTGCGATGATCGCGCCTTAAGGCTTCTTCTTTGCGGTGTTTGTAGGCTGCTAATTGTTCGGGGGTTTCCCAGGCTGTGCCGTAAATGCGTTGTAGCTGGGCTTTGGTTTCGTCGCCGCGCCAATAGGCTCCTGCTAGGCTTTCTAGTTCGATCGCCTTTGGATTCAATTCACTGGTATTATCCAAGTGAGGCCCGGCGCACAAATCCCACCATTCGTCGCCCAAATGGTAAAGAGTAATGGGTTCGATCAAACCTGCTAGAATTTCTAATTTGTATGGTTCGTTAATTCCCTGAATCCGCTGCTGAGCTTCTTCGCGGCTGACTTCTTCCCGAATTACAGGCAATTTGCGGTTGATGATTTTGATCATCTCTTTTTTAATGGCTTTTAAATCCTGTTCCGTAAATGGTTCGGGAGTGTCAAAGTCATAATAGAAACCGTTTTCAATCCAAGGGCCAATGGTGACTTGGGCTTTGGGAAACAATTTCTGTACCGCCATCGCCATGACGTGGGAGGTGGTGTGGCGAATTTTTTTTAGTTGCTCCGACTCGCTGGTGCGGGGCAAATCAATTTTAGCGGGCTGTTCTGGAACGGAAAGGGATTCTGAGCTAGACATCGGTTGATTTAGCAATTAATTTAGTTGCACTGGGTTCTATCTTACTCAGATTGGGAGAGCAACCGCCCACTTAATGCTTTCGGGTATCTGGGGAATTGACCGAAAGTAGCCTGGTGTAAGCCGTGGATTCATCTCTAGGGTTGTTGTCTCCCATCACAAATCCCAAATCCTCGTCGGCTTTAACAATTGTAAATAAGTTGAATTTTTGTTAAAAGAATGTTACAATTTGTAAATAGCATCTAAGATTACAATAGATAAATAACCCAATTTTGATCCATGCTTAATCCCGACTTGCCGGAAGCCGAATTGCTAAAATCCTTACTGCAACCGCTGTTAGAGGATTTTCAATACTGGTTTGCTCGCTCGGCAACTCTTTTAGAAACTGAGGAAATCGCCTTTTTGAGCACTGAAGCACAATCGGACTTGTTAGGGAGAGTTGAACAAGCTCAGCAAGAAGTAAATGCCGCGATCGCTTTATTTCAAGCAACGGGAGGTCTAGTTGGGATTGAAACCGCCGCCCTGATGCCGTGGCACAGGCTTCTGGCAGAATGCTGGCAAGTATCGTCCCGATTTCGCTCATCCGAGTCGGCCAAGCTTGGCAGATAAGGTGATTTCCAATTAAACGCGCTGTCAAATCCCCAACCCAGGAAATATGGGCAGCAGACTTGACAACCTCAACAAGATTTCCAGTTAATAATTTATTAATTGCTGAAACACATTTGTAAATTGCTGTGTGGCTGTTTAGCCCGGAGGAAAAAATCATGTTACATCTGCTTTATATCCTAGCTTTTACCGTTCTTGCTTTTCTGGCCGTCGGTAACTTAATCCGCAGTTTAGTCACGGTGGGGATGGAGTCCCAGCGCCCTCAACAATTTAGACATCCTCATCGTTACGCATCCTCTTCTCGCTCTCAAAGTGTGCCGCATCCCGAACTTTTAGATGAATACGGAAACATAGTCAACGAGCCTCTGTTAGTGATGCGTTCGCTTAGTGTACAAGATGCCCGCGAACAATTGGATGCTCTCTACAAATCATCTCCCGGCGGCAGCGACGAAGGTGGCGAGCTCGTATGATTCGGGGAAAGGCACAGCATTTATACTTACGCGATCGGGGTCAGAAAAAAATAATTAACCGTTAGTTTGTAAGTAATGGCTAATTAGTGGTGTTTTTTGAGAGATACTAAAAAGGGATCGATCTAAAGTGTCGATCGCTCCCGTTTTGTCATCGGCAAAAATGCTCGCTTAAGGCTAGATGATCGTCCCTATTTCATTACTCGCAGAACTTCTGCAAGCTTTGCCCCAGCTACGGGCCCAAATTTATTTCAAATCTTCCATGACAGCGCTGTCTCAC
The DNA here is from genome assembly GCA_004292745.1 of Oscillatoriales cyanobacterium. Classification (GTDB taxonomy): domain Bacteria; phylum Cyanobacteriota; class Cyanobacteriia; order Cyanobacteriales; family Microcoleaceae; genus Microcoleus; species Microcoleus anatoxicus. The sequence goes on from RDXH01000029.1 coordinate 1,968, forward strand.
GCGATGGAAGACTTGGTTTTGGCAGGTTCTGATGAACCGTTAGTCATTGCTAGCTTTCAGCGAGAGCGATTTTATCGCCAGGAAGCTCACCGCTATCGGCGCATTTCCGATCGCTCATCTCAGGTATACGTGCTAGCAGCACCGGAAACTGACTTTAAAAACTCCTCGGAATTTTACGAAACTGTGGCTTTCGATCCACGGGATGGATTAAGTCAAGAGTGGCACTTAGTGGTCATCGGAGAAAACTACTCAACTTGTCTGATTTGTCAAGAAAAATTTATCCCTCTGGAAAATCAGGATGAGGGGGAACTACTATTGATGGATCAAGCTCGTAGATTTGAGGGAATTTGGACTTTCGATCGGGATGTAAGTTGCAAAGCAGCCCAATTGCTGCTCGATCGCATTGTCAAATATCGCCCCGAATTAGCCGAAAAGATCCAACGAGCACAAACCACTTATAATCTGGTCAAAAAACCGAAAAAATCCCGGAAAGCCGAGACTACCAAAGCTGCAAAACCAGAGAAAACTTTAGGGAAAACTGCCAAAATTCCCAATCCTAAACTCAGCGATGCTTTTACCGAACGCTTGGTGACTTACTTGCAAGCTGGTCAACACAAACTGCTGAAAGCCTACGGTGCGATCGCGGCCCAAGAACGCAAAGAACGCTTGGTGAATACGATCACAACAGCCATGCGGCAATCGCTAAATCCTCAAGAAATAGTGGAAGTAGCAGTGCAAGAACTCGGTACAGCTTTGTCAGCCAACCGCTGTTTGATTTATCGCTGCAAAGCGACAGATATTGCAACTAAAATCGAGCGCGAATTTTTGCGCCCCAGCACTAATTCCCTGCTAAATCAGACTTGGCCCTTGCAGGAAAATCCGATATTTCGTCATGCGGTGGCAAACCAAGAGCGAGTTTACATTCAAGATACAGCACAACATCCACTGATTGTCAATACTAAATCCCTACAAAGGACTGTCCAACAGTGGGAAATTGTCTCCTGGTTAATGGTACCAGTGCTTTATCATGGGCGGATTTTGGGGATGGTGGAAATGCACCAGTGTCGATCGACTTTGGCTTGGGAAGAAGATGAACTGGCTCTAGTAGAGGCGATCGCTACTCAACTCGGTTCGGCCTTAATTCAAGCAGAAACCTACGCTAATTTAGAAGAACTCAATCAACAATTAGAAGCCTTAGACCGCACTCGCAGCAATCTCATTGCCATCACCGGACACGAACTCCGCACTCCCCTTTCTACGATTCAAGTATGTCTAGAAAGTTTGAATTCCGAACCAGATATGCCAGCAGAATTGCGGAAAATCATGTTAGAAACAGCCCTAGGCGATGCCGATAGAATGCGGAAACTCGTCCAGGATTTCCTCACTCTTTCCCACTTAGAAAGCGGTCGAGTGGAATGGAATGTGGAATCACTTACCTTGCAAGAATGCGTAGATTTAGCCCTCAGCAGCGTTAGAGCTCGTTCCTTTGATAGAAAGTTGCCGGAAATTATCACTGATGTATCCGCAGAATTGCCTCTAGTGCAAGCTGATGGCGAGTGGTTGGTAGAAGTGCTTTCCAAACTGTTAGATAACGCTTGCAAATTCACCACACCCCAGGGAAGCGTGACGGTTCGAGCTCAGTGTAACGGTTATCGGATGGTGGAAGTGCTAGTAGCCGATACCGGGAGAGGAATAGAGGCGAATAGTTTAAAAGTAGTGTTCGATCGATTTTATCAAGAAGAAGGAGCTTTGCGCCGCAGTGCCGGCGGTACAGGTTTAGGATTAGCAATTTGCAAACAGATTGTGGCTGGCTGGGGAGGTAAAATTTGGGTAGATTCCCCAGGAAAAGACAAAGGGAGTGAATTTCATTTCACTATTCCCACCGTATAAAATACCGAGATACCAGATTTTTTGAATAATTTGGCTATCCCACAAATAACCACTAACTACATCGGAATACTAATTACAAATTCCGTTCCTTTCCCCACAGATGAAAAACATTCCAAAGTTCCTCCATGTTTTTCGGTTACTATCTGATGACAAATCGACAATCCTAATCCCGTTCCTTCCCCTTCTGCTTTAGTGGTAAAAAATGGAGTAAACAATTTTTCGAGCACACTTTCCGGCATTCCCAAGCCGTTATCAGCGATCCGAATCACCAAGGTGTCCATTGTTTGTCCTGGTTTTTCGGAAACTCCGGAAGTAGAAATGGTAATTTTATTGGGATTTTTATCTATTTGTGCATAGGTTTTGCCCACATTAAATTCATCCAAAGCATCAATTGCATTAGCAATCAAGTTCATAAATACTTGATTCATTTGTCCTGGATAGCAGCGTAATTTTGGTAACTCACTATAATATTTAATGATTTTAATTGCTGGTCGAGTTTGCTTGGCTTTCAGTCGGTGAGACAAAATCATCAAAGTAGTTTCAATTCCTTCGTGAATATCAACAGCTCTTTTTTGAGCCGTGTCGGTGCGGGAGTAGTTGCGGAGGGATTGCATGATATCACGAATGCGATCGATTCCCAATTTCATTGATGCCGTGGTTTTGGGCAAATCTTCTAATAGGTATTCCAGTTCGATAGACTCAATTTCATCTTCAATTTCTTGTCCAGGTTCGGGAAATTTTTGTTGATAAAGATTGAGCAAATTAATCAAATCATCAATATATTCTTGAACGTGGTGCAAATTTCCCGAAATGAAACCAACGGGATTGTTGACTTCGTGAGCAACTCCAGCCACCAGTTGTCCAAGTTGAGATATTTTTTCAGTTTGAACTAATTGTGCTTGAGTTTGTTGTAGCTGAATCACTGCGGCTTTTAACTCACGAGATTTTTCTTGTTCAACAGCATAGAGACGGGCATTTTCAATGGCAATTGCAGCCTGTGCTGTCAATATTTGCAACAGTTTCAATCTCTCCCTTGTAAACGCACCCACCACCAAATTGTTTTCTAAGTAAACTACACCAATCGACTTGCCTTGATAGAGAATAGGGGCGCACAAAAGTGATTTAGGTCTATTTGTTTGAATATATAAATCCCCTTGATAAATTGTTTCTTTGGCTGCATTTGTCAATAGAATTGCTTGCTGAGTCATGACCACATATTGGATGACGGAAATCGGAAGTTCTGAACTATTTTTTAATAAAGTAGGCTCGTGGAAAATGCGGAAATTTTGATTGTGTCTATCCAAGACTTCTATGGAAAGTTCCCCATCTTTTTCCAGAATAATAGCTCCTTTTTCAGCTCCAGCATTTTCTAAAATAATATGCAGCAGTTTTGTTAACAATTTCCCTAAGACAATTTCACTAGAAATTGTCTGGGATGCTTTCATTACTGTTCCTACATCTAAAATGTTACCATCGGCAGAGGTACTGGCAGTGGTAGTGACTGTTATTTGATTATCGGATATTTTTTGAAACCAATCGGGATGGGAGTTTTCTAATTGATTAACTTTGGCAATAGCACCCCATTGCAGATAACAAAAACGAGCGTCATTAAGATAAAATTTGGCGACATTGTACCGATTTTGTGCTAAATAAAAGCGAGTTGCTAGTTCGTTGGCTAGGGCTGCATTTTGGATAAATCCATTTTCCAGGGCTGAGGCGATGGATTGGTCGTAATATTCTGCTGCTGCATAATTATTTCCTGACAGTCGTGCTATTTCTGCGTGGATTAATAAATATTTGTGTTGATAGTTGGCTGGGGAATGTTGCGCCAAATCTCGAAATTCTTCGAGGCTGAGGTTGAGTTGTTTTTGGTATAGTTGACGATCGCGATCGCTGGCATTTGTAGCACCAGACGCCAGAGCGATCGCGTAATGAAAGCGAAAAACAGGATTGACAAAATGACCAGCACCACCTTTCAAAAACTCCGCCCCATCCAGGGCATATTCTAAGGCTAGATGGATGTCACCAAACCAGTTAGCAATAGTCAGTTTGTAAAGATAGATTACAAAAATCGTAGTCAGATCGGCAGAGGATTCAGCAAATTTTAACAGCGCTTCATCATCAATAAAAGTTTGAGGTATTTGGGCGGCTTCTAAGGTGCAGGTAAGTTGGGCGATCGCATTTTTGTTCAACAAGTGATAGGCTAACATATTGCGATCGATTTTTGACAACACCGGGATAAATTTATCCGTAATTTCTGTGGTTTTTTGTAGAGATTCATTTCCAAAAAAACAACTCCATACATAATTAATGGAAGCATAGCCAGACCACTGGTAAGCACCTGTTTCTATACCATTATTAAACGCTTTCAGCATCAACAACTTGCCCTCATCTATATATTCAATGTAATGCAAGGTTAAAGCCCCCCACATATGGAAAATACAAGCACCTAACTCTTTAATATTCCAAGCTTCGTAGAGATTGAGCGATAGTTTTCCCGCTGCACAACCAGCCTCAATTTCACGATATTTAGTAATTAAAGTAAAGGCATACAAAGTGTAACCAAAGGCGGAAATTCGGCAATTACCATGCTCAACACTCCCTTGGACTAACTTCATGGCGCAGAGAAATTGAGCGTTGGGATTGGTAAAATAGGCGATGGGGAACAGTTCTTTCAAAATCCGGTGGGCTGCGAGTTTTAGCGGATCGGTGAGTAGGGGTAAATCTGCCAAATCGGCGATCGCCCTATCGCCAATCATCGCCTTCGTTTTGGCTAATTCACTAGCTAAAAAATTCTCATCTGGGTAAAATTCAAATTCGACACCCAAAGATTGTAATGTTTCCACACCTAACTTGTAAGCAGCAGACAAATCATTTTTCATCCGTAAACAAGTCATTTTGAATTCATTGATTAAGCAATGTGATAACAAACTTTGAGTATGAGGCATGATTTCATCAAAAATCACTAAAGCTTCATCATTATTTCCATTCAAATATTCGGCTTCGCCCCGTGCTACATTCAATTCTAAAGTCAAGGCATAATTATCTTGCCAGCTTGAGGCTGGTAAAGTGTTGCAGCCAGTTTCAAAAAAAGTCTTTGCATCTTCAAAAGCAGAAGCAGATCTAGCCATTTTTCCTGCTTGTAAATTTAGTTGGGCTAATTGATAAAATTCTTCATCGCTAGCAATCAACCCGCGAGCAAAGTTGAAATGATTGACAATATCAAATATTTTTTCTTGGCGTTCCGTTTCATTAGCGTTTTGCAACAACAAACGTCCTAATTTCAGATGAACTGGTTGTTTCTGGGCATCAGGAATCATGACATAGGCGGCTTGTTGTACTCGATCGTGCAAGAACTTATACCGCACCTTGCCGGCTGTTTTGTCCAATTTTTCCAATTCCTGCCCATCCAATACTTGCGCTACTCGATAGGTGTTATCTACAGGTAAAATCAAACCCACTTGCAGTGCTTCCCACAACTCTCGTGCTGTTTCAGCTAAAGATTGTTCGCTGGCTAGGGACAATAAATCTAAAGTAAATTCATTGTCTATGCAAGCAGCTAATTGTAAAATATTTTGAGTGGAAACCGACATTTTTTTTATCTTGTTTACCATCAAATCGACTACATTTTCTGATATTTCTTGCTGCTGAATTTCTTGAATATTCCACTGCCATTCATCCTCTTTTACATTAAATGTTAGCAATTTGTCTTGATGCAAACACCTCATTAATTGCTTAATGAAAAAAGGATTTCCTGCGGTTTTTTCTAACAACAATTTACCCAAGACATCGGCTTTTTTAAATGTACATTTTAGGGTGTCAGATACTAATTGATTAACCTGATAAATTGTTAAGGGTTTTAATTGAATTTCTGTAATCGAAATTCCTTTAACCCGAAGGGCATCATTGGCTAGCATCAACGGATGCGTAGGACTGACTTCACGATCTCTATAGGCATTAACCACTAGCAAGTAAGGGTTTCTGGCGATGCAATTTTCTTGATACATATTGACTGTTGCAGCATCTATCCACTGACAATCATCGAGAAATAATATTAAGGGATTTTCCGCAGTTGCTATGGCGTGGATAAACTGCTGCATGACTCGATTGAACCGATTTTGAGATTCAATCACACCAAGTTCGGGTACGGGAGGTTGCGGGCCTAAAATTAACTCTAATTCGGGGATAGCCTCGATCGCAACTTGAGCATTAACACCCAAAGCATTGAGTAGTGTTTTTCGCCATTGGGCTAACTGAGCTTGGCTTTCCATTAAAATTTGATTAACCAAACTCCTCATCGCTTGATTGAAAGAATTGTAGGGAATATTGCGCTTAAATTGGTCAAACTTTCCAGATATAAAATATCCACGGTGGCGAGTTAAATCGCGAATTATTTCCTGGACGAATACAGATTTTCCAATGCCTGAATAGCCTGACACAAGGACGATTTCACTACCACCTTTCCTAACTCGCTCGAAGATTTGCAATAGTTGTTCGACTTGTTTTTCTCGTCCGTAAAGTTTTTGGGGTATCGACAACTGGCTCCTGGCATCGAATTGGCCAGGGATAAACTCGGAAACTATACCATGACTTTTAATTTGATTGTGGCAAAGTTCTAAATCCGCTAACAATCCTGTGGCGCTTTGATAGCGATCTTCGGCATTTTTTGCCATGAGCTTGGCGACAATTTGTGCTATAACTAGGGGGATGCTTGGGTTTAATTCTTGAATAGGAGTCGGTTGTTTAGCTATGTGACAGTGTACCATTTCTAAGGGTTCGTTGCTCTGAAATGGTAATTGTTTTGTCAACAGTTCGTAAAAGGTGACACCTAGGGAATAAAAGTCGCTGCGGTAGTCTAGGTCTCGATTCATCCGCCCAGTTTGTTCTGGGGACATATAGGCGAGAGTGCCTTCTAGTCGATCGGGATTTTTTAAGTTTGGATATTCTTTGTTTAAGCGAGAAGCGATGCTAAAATCAGTAAGTTTTACTTGTTCTGTTTCAGGATTAATGATAATATTAGCCGGCTTAAGATCTTTGTGAATTATTTGACGTTGATGAAGATAAATTAAAGCTTTTGACAAGGACACCGCAATATTGAGAAACTGCGCGATAGATAATTCGCAATCTTGCAATGGTATGTTTTCTATTGTTTGAGCTTGGGGATTGGAGCTATACCCCAGGCTTGTCATCCATTTTCTCAGCGATCGCCCCCCCATGTCTTCTAAAATTAATAATAAGCAATTTTGAGAATTTTCAATACCATAGACTTTGATGATGTGCTCAGAGTCTAGATGTTGAGTAATTTGATACTCGTGCTTGAGTCTGGCGAGCTGGTCTAGGGTGGGACAGTCGGTATTTAAAACTTTAAGAATCAGAAACTGTCCATCGGCTCTCGATACCGCGCGATAGATAACTGTGTGAGCTCCTTGGTGGATAATTTCTTGCAGCTCATAACCAGAAAATCCTGAAGCTGGGAACATGGTTTTTCCTTTCTATTTCGTAGATTTGGTTTGTGAGTATAGAATGCCAGATATGCCGCCAAGTTCAATTACGGGCGAGCGACGGGTCTGAATATAAGTTTGCCAAAGGTATCTTAGTCCCTCGAAACCCCAAAAAATACTTACGTAGGAACTGGGTATTTTGGCTAGCTACCAGACCAAGCAACCAAGAATCGCAGAATCTAAACATTCTTTACATTGGTTTCCTCGTAGCTTGTCATCAAGGAAACTCCTGTTTTTGCCTTTCTGGGCTGCCTCGCCCCTTACTTACGCGATCGCCATAACTTTTCAGTGGAAAATATACATAGTTCCCAAGATAATAGGTCTAGAAATTATAACTCAAAACCGTCTTCACAGCCAACAATCAATGGAGGATCATTTTGGAGAATTTGAAAATTGCATAAAGCTGCCCCAGGAATAAATTAGGGGTTAGCGCCCACAGGAGTTCGGTATTTTTTTGCGAGCGCTCCTTTTACAAAATATCCCCAACTGACCCTAGCAATAGCCTTATTTAATACTGATTTATGATGATTTTACACGGCCCAATTTGGTTTTTGCACTGGGGTGACAATTCCCAAATTTACCATCATAATTTCCGAACTTAAATTATCATAAAATATCCCCAGGCAAAAAACTGTTAACTTTCCTTACAATTTCGAGATTAGGGTGACACTCAGGTGATAGGATGCCCTAAAAATCCTTTGGATATATCTATGGCAGAAGAACTCACTGGACAACCCCCTATCTTCGGCGGCAGCACCGGCGGCTTGCTGACTAAGGCGCTAGTTGAAGAGAAGTACGCGATCACTTGGACTAGCCCCAAGGAACAGGTGTTTGAAATGCCGACAGGCGGCGCTGCAATCATGCGTCAAGGCGACAACCTGCTGTATCTGCCCCGGAAGGAGCAGTGCATCGCTTTAGGCGGCCAACAACTGCGGGCTAAATTCAAAATCTCGAACTACAAGATTTACCGTGTATTTCCCGACGGTTCTAATGAGTACCTGCATCCCAAGGATGGCGTGTTCCCTGAAAAGGTGAACGAAGGTCGTCCATACAACGGTAAGGTTGACCGCAATATTGGCAGCAATCCTAACCCGATTAAGGTGAAGTTCACCGGTAAAAAGACCTACGAAGTTTAGGTTTTGAGGGAATCGCTGAGCTCGAACGGGTAGTATTTCCAGAAAAGCTCAGCTTGTATTTTCTGGTTTGTAGTAGCGCTTGGGCGCGGCGGGCTGTTTCTATCTCGCCTAAGCGCAACTACAAACTGTTTATGCGATTAAAAATTAAATTAATAATTATCAAAAATGACGGTAGAAATCAGGCGAGCAACTCATCAGGATATTGGTGCTTGCGCTCGGATTAATTATGAAGCTTTTAAAGGTATTTCCGATCGCCATCAGTTCCCGACAGATTTTGCCACACTGGATTTTGCCACCGAAATCACCGATATTTTAATCAACAGCCCGTCGTATTTTGACATTGTAGCTGAAAACTCCGGTGAGGTGGTTGGCTGCGGTTTCATGGACGAACGCAACGCGATTCGTGGCATTGGGCCCGTTAGTGTCGATCGCACTTTTCAAGGAAAAGGAACAGGAAGGCAAATCATGAAAGCCTTGCTGGAACGGGGACAGGAGGCTCCAGGTATTCGTTTGGTACAAGAATCTTTTAACTTGGCATCCTTGTCACTATACATTTCTCTAGGTTTTGAGGTGAAAGAACCTTTGGTATTGATGGAGGGGATGTTTAGCAGTCCGCCACAGTATGACTTTGAGGTGCGGCCGCTCAGCAGTGAGGATATAGATGAATGTCAGGCTTTGTGTAATAGAGTGTATGGGTGCGATCGCACTTGCGAGATTGAATACGCCCTGAATCACCTTTCTCCCTTAGTTACCACTAAACAAGGCCGGATTGTGGCCTATACTTGTGCGGTATCTACTTTCGGTCACAGCGTCGCCGAAACAGCAGCCGATCTGCAGGCTTTGTTGTTGGGGGCGGCGGCCTATAGTCCCGGAGAAGTGCTTTGTTTTCACTTGCCGGTGCGCTATGCAGGTTTGTTTCGCTGGTGTTTGCAAGAGGGGCTGCGCGCCCTCAAGCCCCTGGCGGTGATGGCAGTTGGCGAGTACCAGCAACCTGTGGGATGTGTCCTTCCATCCTATCTTTATTGATTATTTAATTAAAGTTTAGCTCAATAGACGGGAATCCCCACACTAGACCGATCGAAGGTTAGTGTGGGATGAGAGTCGCCCATATCTGGATGACGAGACGAGCAATTTTCATTTTACTTATTATGGTAGCACCATAATTATTGACTCCTCAAATATCTAATGTCGAAATTTTATCGATCTTTATGGATAATGTGAGTTCATGTACTTGACCGAGAATAACATATCTGATAGATTAATACTAAAAAGCTGGAGCAGTCGTCGTTTCACAAAAACCTGCTGATACCTCAATGGTTCTCTGTTATCGGAATGAAATTATTTTCACTGATTGTAGTATGAGAGACTATTGGGACGAGCAAAATTCTTTGATGGTAGATCGTGATATTAATGCTGCGATCGACCTAAAAAGACTGGGGTTGGACATTTTCCCCAGTATAAAACGCCCTAGTGGGAATCTTTCTATAGTAGGAACTATGGATAAAAGTACCACAAATGAAATTTTGTATACCCTGGTGGAGGGCTACAAAAAAGCCCAGATCATAGCACCACGAGGCTTGATGTGGGAGTATGTCACTATAGCAACCGCCAAGACGGTTAGCAATTTCTAAATCGCTGATAGTATTGCTATTATTGCATTTTCTTTCATCCTTCTTTGTACCCGCTCGCCGAGTCGAAGGGCCATCTTCCATCTTCCATCTTCCATCTTCTTTCTTCCATCTTCCTTCTGCATATGATATTCCCCGAATTCTCACAATTCTCCGAACTGGCAAAACAAGGCAATTTTGTCCCTGTTTATCAAGAATGGGTGGCTGATTTAGATACGCCAGTTTCTGCGTGGTATCGGGTTTGTGCCGGTCAACCTTATAGTTTTCTGCTGGAGTCAGTCGAAGGTGGGGAAAAAATTGGGCGTTATAGTTTCTTAGGGTGCGATCCGTTGTGGATTTTGGAGGCTAAGGGCTCGCAAACAACTCAAGTTTACCGCGACGGTTCCCAAAAAGTATTTTCCGGCGATCCGTTTGTGGCTTTAACTGAATGCTTGCAGTCTTATCAACCCGTGAAATTGCCACAGTTACCAGCGGGAATAGGTGGGTTGTTTGGGTTTTGGGGTTATGAGTTAATTAAGTGGATTGAACCGCGTGTTCCTGTCTATCCGGCTGGGGAGAAAGATTTGCCCGATGGGTTGTGGATGCAGGTGGATAATTTGTTGATTTTCGATCAGGTAAAACGGAAGATTTGGGCGATCGCCTATGCGGATTTGCGCGAAGTTGGGGTTGATTTAGCCCAGGCTTATGGGCAAGCGTGCGATCGCGTTTCTCAGTTAGTTGATCAGCTGAAATCCCCCCTTTCTCAGCAATCTACTCTCATAGAATGGACTCCTCCCAATCACGGGCAAGATGCCAGTTCCACCACCGGAAATACAGAAACAGAATTGAGTTATACCAGCAATACTAATCCCGAAAAGTATTGTGCCAATGTCTTAAAAGCCAAGGATTATATTAAAGCCGGAGATATTTTTCAGGTAGTGATTTCCCAGCGACTGGAATCTGAATATAGTGGCGATCCTTTTGCACTTTACCGCTCTTTGCGTTTGATTAATCCTTCTCCCTACATGGCTTATTTCAATTTCAAAGATTGGCAAATTATCGGTTCCAGTCCAGAGATTATGGTGAAGGCGGAAAACACGCCAGATGGCAAGAGAATGGCAACTTTGCGCCCGATTGCGGGTACTCGCCGCCGGGGTCAAACTCCTCAAGAAGACGATGCTTTGGCGGCCCAATTGCTGCAAGATCCCAAGGAAATTGCCGAACACGTCATGTTAGTTGATTTGGGCAGAAATGACTTGGGCAGAGTTTGCCGCAGCGGTACGGTAAAAGTTGATGAATTAATGGGAATTGAGCGTTATTCTCATGTGATGCACATTGTGAGTAATGTCATCGGAGAATTGGCTGAGGATAAGACTGCTTGGGATTTGTTGAAGGCTGGTTTTCCGGCGGGTACGGTTAGTGGTGCTCCCAAGATTCGGGCGATGGAGATTGTACACGAGTTAGAAGGTTGCCGCCGGGGACCATATTCTGGGGTTTATGGGTATTATGATTTTGAGGGACAGTTGAATAGTGCGATCGCGATTCGGACTATGGTTGTTCGATCTTTAGGTGCTGATAAACATTCGGTTTCTGTGCAAGCTGGTGCTGGTTTGGTGGCAGATTCTAACCCAGAAATGGAATATGAAGAAACCCTGAATAAAGCTAGAGGGATGCTGCAAGCAATTCGTTGTTTGAAATAGGAAATTAGCGAGGCCCAGTCAAAGCATCTGCGTTACCAGGCTCTTTCTGGTAACGAGAATAACACAAAAAAACTAGAAAAATTACCAATTACCAATTACCAATTACCAATTACCAATTACCAATTACCAATTACCAATTACCAATTACCAATTACCAATACCCAATTACCAATACCCAATTACCAATACCCAATTACCAATACCCAATTACCAATACCCAATTACCAATACCCAATTACCAATACCCAATTACCAATGCTCGATTGTACCTCCTATGAGAGATCGAAAGGCTATAGTTATAATAAGATTTAGAAGTTTCTGGTGCCCTTCCCATGACTCCTCAACTACAAACTCAGCCACAGCCCACGAAACAACCAGAAAAAGTCCTGTATCCAGACAGTGATGGACAGCCTATGTCAGATAACACCCTCCAATTTGCTTGGATTGTCAAACTCAAAGAAGGGTGCGAAGCCTTATTTAAAGATAATCCCACTGTATTTGTAGCTGGGGATTTACTCTGGTATCCCGTCGAAGGCGACAATAAGACGAGGCGCGCCCCTGATGCTATGGTGGTATTTGGCAGACCCAAGGGATATCGAGGGTCTTACCAGCAATGGCTAGAAGATAATATCCCTCCGCAAGTCGTCTTTGAGATTTTGTCCCCCGGAAATACTTTATCGGAAATGGCACTGAAGTTGCAGTTTTATAGCCGCTTTGGTGTAGAAGAATATTACCTTTACGATCCAGAACGTAACGATTTAACTGGATGGCAAAGAGACGAAACAGGACTAATTGTAATTGAATCCTTGGATGGGTGGGTAAGTCCACGTCTAGGGCTCAGATTTGTGTTTGCAGAACCAGAATTAGAGGTGATTCGTCCCGATGGAAAGCGCTTTTTGTCTTATGTAGAGTTAATGGAACAGCGGGATGAACTGGAACAACAGCGGGATGAACTGGAACAACAGCGCGATCGCATGGCCGCAAAACTGCAAGAATTGGGTATCGATCCAACTCAGCTTTAAGTGATAATTAACTGATTTAACTGGTTTCCAGGCTCTGCCTGGGAACCGATATCCAGAGGCTCTGCCTCGTCGAAGAGAAGGAACAAAGGAACAAAGGAAAGGAACATAGGAGGCAGAGCCTCTAGATCTGCGTTACCAGGCAGAGCCTGGTAACGAGTAATCAACTCAAAATCATCAACCGGTATTCCGCATCCCCGCAGCAATACCATTAATCGTCAACAGAGCTCCCCGCAACAATTCACCTTTGCTGTAACGCGAGTGAATTACCCCCGGCACAGCACCACTACCATGTTGCCGCAAGCGTTTCAGCAGTGAAACTTGCAATAAACCCAAAGGTACAATGGTGGCATTTCGCAACTGCACGGAACGCTGCAATGATGGATCTTCGTCCAACAAACGTTGGTGTCCGGTAATAGTTAAAACCAAATCGCGAATCAGGTGATATTCGCAAGAAATTTGTTCAAACAAAGTCTGAAAACGCGCTCTATCCTCTGGAAGAGATAACTCTCGGACGTAGTGTTCGGCAATCTGCAAGTCTACTTTGGATAAAGTCATTTCCACCTTAGAAATCACCATTCTAAAAAATGGCCATTTCAAGTAAAAATACTGCAAAAGTTTCAAATGTTCTTCCGGTTCCTCTAGCAAAAATTCTTGTAGAGCCGTACCCACACCGTACCAGGAAGGAAGCAAAAAGCGGCTTTGAGTCCAACTAAACACCCAGGGAATTGCCCGCAAACCGCTGATATCTTTCTTGCCGCCACGACGGGCTGGACGAGAACTAATTTGCAACTGACTGATTTCTTGAATCGGGGTAACGTGGTGGAAGAAATCGACTAAATCTTCCTGTTCGTAGATTAAGTGACGGTAGTGCGATCGCGATTTGGCAGACAACTCCTCCATAATCTGATTCCAAGGGTCGATCCCATCGAAACCTGTGTGCAGCAAACTAGCTTGAATCACTGCTGCGGCCACAGTTTCCAAGTTGTAAAGTGCTAACTCTGGCAAAGAATACTTAGAAGCCAAAACCTCCCCTTGTTCGGTAATCTTAATTCGCCCGCTAATACTCTTTCCTGGCTGAGCCAAAATTGCCTTATAAGCAGGCCCGCCACCGCGGCCTACAGAACCGCCCCGGCCGTGAAAAATTCGTAATTCCACACCGTAGTTTTCAGCAACTATTTGTAAAGCTTTTTGAGCTTTCTGAATTTCCCAATTGCTGCTGAGGAAACCCGAATCTTTATTACTATCTGAATAGCCCAGCATCACTTCTTGCAAGGAAACAGCCGGGGAAGAATCGGACAGTTGCTGAGCCTTGGCAGCAGCGTAACCTCCAGCTAATAAAGCGCGATAAAGTGGTAGTTCAAATACCTGCTGCATCACGATCGGTGCTTTTTTCAAATCTTCCACTGTTTCAAACAGAGGTACTACTTGAACGCTGCTAATTCCTGTGGCAGGATCGTAGATTCCGGCTTCTTTTGCTAATAGTAAGACTGCTAGCAGATCGCTGACATCGTGACTCATGCTGATCACGTAAGTTTCGCAAATTTCCGGCCCAAACTCCTGGTGCATTTGCCGCAATACTCGGAAGGTATTAATTGTCTCGCAAGTTTTGGGAGAAAATGGTAATTCTGCGGGAATTAAAGGCCGGCGAGTTTGCAGTTCAGTTGCGAGCCAAATAATTCGCTCCGATTCGCTCATTTGATTGTAGGGCGTTGGCAAAATTTCCAGGTATTGAGCAATTTCGTTTAAAGCGTCGGAGTGTACTGTGGACTCTTGGCGGATATCTAGGTAAGCCAAATTAAATCCGTAAATTTCTACTTGACAAAGCAGATTTTCCAAGTCTCTACAACTCAAACCTGTTTCGACCAAATTGTGCTGTATTAGCTGCAACTCCGTCAAAAATTCTGTGCCCGATCGATAAAGACCGGTCATGCCAGCATTTGCTGACAAAGCTTCCCGTTCCCGCTGCAACTCGTCTCCTTTGTACAGTCGCCAATTACGATCGCGGGTATTTTCCAGTCGCTGAAGCACGTAAGCCAGCTTCAGTCGATAGGGTTCTTGGCGGTAACGAATCGCCCACTGCTCGTAAACTTCCGGGAATTCGGATTTGTCGCGATCGAGAGATTCGAGTAATTCCGGCAATACGTCGCTCCAGTGTAGCGACAAACTCAACAACTCGTTGAGGCGCTTCACCGCATTGATGTACTTACACAGCACCAAATGGCGCTGATAGCAAGCCGTTTGCCAAGTAACTTTTGGAGTCACAGAAGGATTACCATCTCTGTCGGAACCCACCCAAGAACCAAACTTGCAAAAGTTGTAACTGGGTGGTTTCAGGTAAGGGAAAGAAGCGTGTAGGGCTTGCTTGAGGCGGTGATAGAGTTCGGGAATTGCATCAAAGAGCACTTCATCGAAGTAGTGCAAAGTGTACTCCACCTCGTCAAGCACAGTGGGCTTGAACTGGTGCAGCTCGTCAGTGCGCCACCAGAGGCGAATTTCTTCCATCAATTGCTCTTGCAGAGCGCAAGCTTCCCAGGAAGACACCGCGTAGGGACTTTCAGAGTCTGTCCCCACGAGCGGAAATTTCTCATCAACTTGGTCTAACTGTTGCAGAATCTTCGCCATCCGTCGCTGCTTGGTGCGGATCGTGTTGCGGACAATTTCCGTCGGGTGGGCTGTAAATACCAAGCGGATGTCTAACTGATCGATCAAGCGCTGAATTTGCTGGCTAGGCACGTTCAAGCGCAGCAGCATCGGGAACAGTTGGTGAAAAGTTCCTGCGTCTTTGCTCACGAGCTCGGTTTCTGTCCGACGGTCTGTTCTTGGGGACGGGCCTTCTCGGTGTCGCGGGCGATCGGGCGCATCCATGGCATTTCCAGGCAACTTAGAAAACATACGTTCCCCAGCAGTGTTGCTACCGAAGTAAGCTAGCTGTTGGTCTCGCTGTTCGTAGTGCTGTTCGACAATATTGATTAACTGAAAATAGAGTGCAAAAGCCCTAGCCGCGCGAATGGCGGCGTTGAGGTCGAGCTTTTCGATTAGCTGCAAAACGTTGGATTCCAGAAAATGAGTGGCTTGTCCCTCGGCGGAATTGACCGATCGCATTTGGCCTAGCAAGTCTACCAATTCCTGTCCGCACTCTTGTCGCAGCACCGATTTCCACAGGTCCTCTACTATTTTGAGGCGATTGCGTAGAAACAGGTCTGATTTTGAGTGGGGAATAGAAGGGGAAATAGATGTGGAATTAATAGCCTGTTCTGAAGAATGGAGGAGTGAACTCATCGGGGCTGTTCCTCAATAGCTGCGGGTGTCTAGAAAATTGTATGGTTTAGTCTTACCGAAAACACTTTTTTTTGCGGTCAAATACGAGACAACTTGATTTTACTTAAAGAGCATGGACACTTTCAGCTTTCTACTCCTTGGCGTAGGGAAAGTTAAGCTGGGGGAGACGAGAGCCCCGAAACACTTCTTCGCTT
Organism: Oscillatoriales cyanobacterium; assembly: GCA_004292745.1. Classification (GTDB taxonomy): domain Bacteria; phylum Cyanobacteriota; class Cyanobacteriia; order Cyanobacteriales; family Microcoleaceae; genus Microcoleus; species Microcoleus anatoxicus. The sequence continues at coordinate 18,297 of RDXH01000029.1, forward strand.
TCAACGCCGAGGGAGCTAACAAACTCTGCTGTAGTCTTCGCAACGAGCAAGCCACCAAGCAGTGGCAATGTCACTAAGCTCAAGACCAGATCGGATGGAATTAGGCAATTTTGACCTTGAAGTGTTTGGGTTTTTGGTAAATCTGGGTTTTCCGACGGCATAAATCTCTCCTGAGTTTTCTTTTACCCCAGTTTACAACTTAACAAAATACTGTAAATATAGTAGCTGGCTGTCCTCTTCCTTGAGACAATTATTGAATTCTTTAATCTAAAATCTACAATCAGAAATCTAAAATCGGTAGTCCCATGTTGAATGCGAACGGGAGCATATTGGCAGATAATCGATCGGCCGCGTCGCAGTGGGCGCAAGCAGCTTTGGGGCTTCCCGAAGTTCAGTTACAAGTACGGTTGCGAGGAAATCACCTCCACATTTTGTGCGAAGCAGCGCTGTGTCCGTCCCAGGAATTGGTGACGGCGAGATTCACATCGGCGATCGCCCAAACGGATTTCACTCGACTCCTGCCGCCCGATCGACCAAAAATTTACCAATTATTTCTGTGCGGGCGCAAACTCGGTTCCCGCCAAAATGATTGGACAGTCAGGCTCGATTGCAGCAGCCCCCAAAAACAGGAAAATGACACCAGCGTTGCGGAACAACCAGCACCGACAATTCCCCCCGATGAACCCCCCACAGAGGCTCCAAAAGCAGGATTTTTCGGGAAATTCCGCAATCAAAACCGCAAACTCAAACAAATCTCCAATCCAGTCGCCCCCCCCACCAGCGCGCCACAGTTGCGGGAAGAGCTCGAATTTGATGCGGAAACTCCCGCCAAAGGCTCCGGGATTGAATACCGAGAACTGTTTGAAACTGCTCCTGTGACGATCGACACTTCAGCCAGTTCTGCTTTCAGTCCCCCCGTGGCAGTACACGGACATGAAACAACCCACCAGCAAGAGAACCGTGGCGCAGTAGCCCTGATTCAATCCCCCCAACCAGCGATCGGCGACAGCGCCAAGACATCAACGCTGACACTGCCGGTGGAAAGTTTGGCCAAGCGGGGCTATCCAGATGCGATCGCCAGTTATTTGAGCGAAATCCTAGGACCAATGGGAGTTTCGGTGAAAGTTAGCATCCGCGAAAAAGAACTCCCAGACAGCCCGGAAACCGATGATTCCCAGCCACGGCAACATCTCAAAACCATTGACAGGCGACTGCTGGTGCTATGCGAATCAGGATACAGCCCCGATCCATCCTTGCTAGCAGAACCCATCGCCGGGAGGCTGCGCAAGCTCAAACTAGAAAATTTCCGAGATGCGGTAATTGTCAGCCAAGTCAGCGGCGAAGCCAAGCCAGACTGGATGCTGCGGGTAGACTTAACACCACCGGACAAAATTCTCAAAGCCTGGGCCCGCTGGGGAGATGTCCAGTCGATCGCCAAACTGTTAAACCTACACTTGGCACAATCGCAAGTAGAAGTGCGAGCAACCCTGAAAGAATCAACCCTACACCTGTTTTGTAGTAAGGCGGCCAGCAAAGGGCAAAAGCAGAAAGCACCAGCCTACCCAGACAAACAGGAAACAGCCGACGCGATCGCCCCCCTGCTTGCCTCCTTCGCGCCCCAGGGCATTCATGGAGCCACTCTCTACGGCGTTAAAGCAGTCAGCGATAGCAAAGCCCAGCCAGATTCCCCAGGGTGGATAGACTGGGTGGACTTGCCGGCGGCTCATCATCCAGACTTGGCTCCCAGCCCCAGAACTTTAGCTGCCGAGGGCGAGCGCTCGGCCCTGACTTTTTTATTAAACAGGTTGCTCAACCCCAATCTCAAACGCAAGTTACAAACAGGCGGTATCCGGGCTGTGGTACTCCAAAAAGACGACCTGCTCCACATCATGACCGAATCTCTGACTTGCCCTTCTCAGTCCAAGGTGGGCCCACCAGTGGTGAAGTTCTTGCGGGAGTTAAAAATTCCCGGAGTAGCAGGAGTGCGAGTCTACGGGCGTCGCGCGGGCCAAAAAATACCTCTGTGGCGTTACGGACTCAATCTCACAACGGCGACTAGCCAGGAATCAGCCCCCACAGCAGCCTTCGTGGACTCCCAACTGGCGGTGTTTGAAAAAGAGCCGGTGCCGGAGTTCGCTACATCAGCCACCGATGGGACTTTTTCGAGTTTGGGCGAAAATTTAGTGTTTCCTGGGGATGCCAAACCCTCTGGCTGGCATCGGGGCTTCAAAATCCGACTCCCAGGCTACAACCTAGGGGAGCGATTAGTTCCGGCTTTGGTGCAGCCCCTTGTGGCTTCCGGTTTGTTTGTTCCCAATGATGGTTTGTCAACTTCTGTGGCTGGTTCTACGAGTGTCAGAGCCGATCGCGCCGCGGGTATTGCTTTGGTTTGGGCGATCGCTGGTTGTCTGTTGACTTTCAATAGCGATTGGTTACTTGGTCAATTTGTGAAATATACGACCGTCAGTGCAGCTCCTAGGACACCATTGGCGTGCAGCGACCAAAATTGTCAAAATTCAAGTGCCAAGCCAGAGAGCGACGTTAAAGCCCTTTTGGTGAGTCCCGAATCACCAGTGCCTCCCCAGTCTCAGGAGGTGAATTTGCCTCAAATACCCTTGGAACCCTCGCCCTTGGCCAATGGGGAAGATGCTTTCAATGGTTCTGGGTTTACCAAGCCAGGGAGGATCGCCGTTCCTGTAGCTGAGGCCCCTCCTGCAACGGTTTATCCGACCTTGAGGAGCGAGCAGCTTGACGCTCAAATAGCTCGATATCAAGAGTACATCCGTCAGCATCAAAGACCGCCGGATATCTTAATTGTGGGCAGTTCCAGAGCGCTGCGGGGCATCGATCCGGCAGTTCTGGAAACCGCTTTGGCCGCTGGGGGCTATCCGGGGCTGAAAGCTTACAATTTTGGGGTGAATGGGGCGACTCTTCAGGTTGTAGATTCGATCGTCCGCCGGATTTTGCCACCGCAACAATTGCCGAAATTGCTGGTTTTAGCCGATGGGGCTAGGGCTTTAAATAGCGGTAGGCCAGATTTGACTTTTAGTGCGATCGCTTCTTCTGAAGGCTACAGACAATTAGCCCGTGGTAGTTTTCTGATCCGCACTAATCAATTAGAAACGGAAGTATCGAAGGAAGTCACGAATAATCCGGTGGCGGCTGTCGCTGCATTGGCTCACAATTTCGAGCAGAGTCAAGCTAATGTTCAGCAATTGGTTAATCAAAAGTTGGTGGAGACTTCTGCAACTTATAAAAAGCGCGATCGACTCAAGGACTTTTTGCGATCGCTAGTCAATCCATCGGCCAGGGCCTTAATCAATAGCAACGAAACCGAGACAGCCTCCAACCAAACAGCCGAAAATCCCCAGAAAACTCCTGTTGATCCCAAAGAAATCAGCGATTTTAAACCAAACGGCTTTTTGCCGATCGATGTCCGTTTCAATCCCGATACTTACTTTGAGAAACACGCCAGAGTATCGGGGTATTACGACTCTGACTATCAAGACTTTAAATTAAGCGGCGAACAAACTGTAGCACTCAAAAATCTCATCGAATTTACCAAAGTTCGCAACATCAATCTGGTGTTTGTGAATATGCCTTTAACCGAAGATTACTTAGACCCGGTGCGGACAGCTTACGAACAGGAATTCCGACAACATATGCAACAGTTAGCAGCTCAAACAGGATTAATTTTCCGAGATAATAGTTTATTATGGCCGCAGGCACGGGAATCTTTTTCCGATCCTAGCCACCTCAACCGCTACGGGGCGATCGCCGTTTCTAAACAATTAGCTCAAGATCCAATGATTCCTTGGCCTGTTAAAAAGTAGTTTATCAATCAGGAAAGAAGAAGAAAGAAGAACTCCCCTTGGGGGCACAGGGGCGGGTGACTTCGGGAGCATGCCGATTTTCTAGGGGCTCTCGCATTTCGGCAGATAAGTTATTGGTTAAAAGGAAGGATTTACTACCGGAATGCTATAGCCCATACCGATATATTTGCAAATTCGGGATGAGCCCGTGACTTCTCCCTGAATTTCCCCCCTTGGGGGGGGTAGGGGGGGGGTTCTTCTTCCTTCTTCCTTCTTCCTTCTTCCTTCTTCCTTCTTCCTTCTTCCTTCTTCCTTCTTCCTTCAATAACAAACATGAAAAATCTGACATCTACTAAAAACAGCACAAATCCACCACCTAAAAATCCCCGAAAAAATAGGCCTTTGATATTTTTCATACTATGCCTAGCATTTTTCCTATTCAGTTTATATCAAGGTTTATTTTTACCCTATTCCCTATCAGCCCCTGGACCAGGAAAAGAACAAAATAGCGAACCATCCTTGCAACCCTTCGATGAAGTCATCAAAGACACCAAAAAATCCGAAGGAATGTTTACCCTGTATACCAACAAAACCACAGATAAAGTCTATCTAGAAATTAAGCCAGAACAACTAAATAAAAAATTCCTCTGCTTTGTCACCCTAGCTTCAGGCTTAGGAGAAGCAGGAATTTTGAGTGGACTTCCCTTCGGAGACTTCTTATTTCAACTGCGAAAAATCCAAAACAACGTACAATTTGTAATTCCCAATATCAACTTTCGCACCAGTCCTGGCGATCCACAAACAGGTTCTGTAGAACGAGCATTTAGCGAGTCTATCCTGTATTCTTTACCCCTCAAAAGCATTCATCCCCAAAGACAAACTCTGCTGATAGACTTGGGTGATTTGCTGATGAACGAAAAGCGTGACTTGCCAGGGGTAAAATCATTTTTGCCAATGATTTTAGGTGCATCTTATTCACTAGATGCTGACAAATCTTACTTTAAGGAAGTGAAAGCCTTTCCCTTAAATGTAGAGATTACTTCTGTCTACGGTTTTTCCAGCGACAATGACAGTTCCGTCAACTATTTACCCTCAATTCCTGATAGTAGAGCTTTCAATCTTCGCATTCACTACAGTTTCTCAGAAGTGCCATTAAACAACGGCTATCGCCCCAGATTTGCCGACGAACGAGTTGGTTACTTTATCACAGCATATAAAGACTTTTCTGACAATAGCAGCCGGGAGCCTTTTGTACGCTATATCAATCGCTGGCATTTACAAAAACAAATTCCCACTGCTCCCATTTCACCGCCAGTGCAGCCGATCGTCTTTTGGATTGAAAACAATGTACCTCTGGAATACCGCAACGCTATCCGTGAGGGCATTTTGGAATGGAATAAGGCTTTTGAAAAGGCGGGATTCAGTGACGCAATTCAAGTCAAACAGATGCCGGACAATGCGAAATGGGACCCGGCTGATGTTCGGTACAATACTATTCGCTGGTCGAGTTCCTTCGACCCTGAATTTGCGGGTTTGGGCCCCTCTCGTACTAACCCGCTGACTGGAGAAATTTTGGATGCGGATATTTTGTTAGATGCTAATATTGTCAGACAAATTAAACAGGGCTATCGGTCTTTGGTGCAACAAAATCGCTCGGTGGCTAAGAGTTTTCAAGGACAAAATGGCTCTAACACAAATCCTTGTCAGTTCGGGATGTATTCTCGCTATTTGAGAGTGCTGGGAAAGGATAATTTAGGCACTGGAAAAAAAGAAACTTCTGCGGGTGAACTGGTTGATGATTTACCAACTTTGGTGGAAAGATATCAACAGCAAAAGCGATCGCCTGTGTCGCGGTTGATGTCCGATTCTGATTTGTGCTTTGGGTTGGAATCGGGCCAACAATTTGCCATGGGTGCAATGTCCATGTCTCTGTTGGGTAATGGGACACCTAATAGTTCGGAAATTGAGGATTATGTGAATCAATATATCCGATTTTTGACTGCTCACGAAGTCGGTCACACTTTGGGTTTGAGGCACAATTTTCACGGTAGTACGATGTTGCAACCGGAGGAGTTGAACAATACTCAGTTAACTCGCACTCAAGGTTTGGTGGCGTCGGTAATGGATTATGTGCCGATTAATTTGGCTGCACCGGGAACTGTACAGGGCGATTACTATCCCATGATTGTGGGGCCTTATGATGATTGGGCGATCGAGTATGGTTACAAGGTGCTTGGTGCTGTCAATCCCAGTAGCGAATTGCCAATGTTACAGCAAATTGCCAGTCGTGCTGCGGAACCGCAATTAGCTTATGCGCCGGATGAAGATGCTGTTGATATTCTCGATCCGGCTGCTAATACTTTCGATCTTAGTGCCAATATGCTCGCTTATTCCCAGTTGCAATTGGAGAATGCTAGGGTGATGTGGAAGCGTTTGGAAAGCAGAATTCCGGTTGGGGATGATGGTTACAATGAACTGCGGGTGATGTTTGATTCGGTGTTTGGATATTATGTTCAGCAGGTGATGAATGCTACTTTGTATGTGGGGGGAGAGTCGTTTAATCGAAGTCGCCCTGGCGATCCGAAGGGGAAATTGCCCTTTGTACCGATCGCACTTAGTCAGCAGCGAGAAGCATTAGCAACCCTGGATAAATACGTTTTTGCACCGGATGCGTTTAGTTTTGCGCCCCAGTTGCTGAATAAATTAGCGCCTTCTCGCTGGAATCACTGGGGAAGTCCGGCTTTGGTATTTCCTTTAGATTATCCCATCGGCGATCGCATTACTTTTTTGCAGCGGTTTGTATTGCGAGTTTTGCTCTCTCCAGAGCGGCTGGTGAGACTGCGGGATTCGGAGTTAAAATCGGCATCGGAAAGTGCTCTGAAGTTGCCGGAAGTGTTCGATACTTTACAACAGGATATTTGGCAAGAAGTTTTCCATCCGAAGAATAAACAAATGGAGATTTCGACTTTTAGGCGTTCTTTGCAGCGAGAACATTTGGCAATTTTGATCGGTATGGTGTTGCGAAAAACGAGTGTTCCTGAAGATGCGCGGACTTTGGCTTGGTACGAGTTGCGGCAGTTGCGGGAGGGTTTGAGTAAGACTATTCGGAGTTTGGATCGGAGTGCGGATGCTTATACGCGGGCTCATTTGGAGGAAACGCGCGATCGTATTTCTAAGGTTTTGAACGCACAGATTCAGTCGAATTAATTGGATGTGATTACTTTCCGCACTTATCAGTGTAGGTTATCTTCAACTCCCAACTCGGTTTCTGGACGGCGAGGCGTAAGTTTTGGTAAAGTTTTGTAACAAATTGGTATGTCAGCGCATAAAATCTCAAACGACACCCTGATAGACATATAGTGAGCTCGTTCTCTAGGATGCCAAAAAGCAACGCCAACCCAACTATCCACTCTGAGGTATACGTGAAAAAATTCAAAAAAATGTTTGAACAAACTTCCTCTAGCGGGTTTGTTCAAAGTTGTCTGTCGCTGACTGCTTTGACTTTATTGGGATTTACCCCAGTTGAACCAGTCAGCGCCGCCAGTCTTCATACTGGTTTCGCTTCCTATACCATTACCGATCTCGGCCCCGGCAACACTTACAGTATCAACAATTTCGGACAAGTGGTAATGAGTAAAAATGGTGTAGGTTGGATTTGGGAAAATGGTAACTTAACCGAAGTTACCGGCAGCACTTGGGCTTACCAAATCAACACTTCCGGTCAAGTGGTGGGCCGCTATCTCAGCGGAAATTGGACGGATAATGCCTATTTGTGGGAAAACGGTCAAAGGACAGACCTCGGTTATTTTGGCGGCATTAGCAGTAGCGCTAGTGACATCAATGATGCTGGGCAAATAGTTGGTAAGTTTAACATTGCCCAAGATAAATTTAACCCCTTTTTATGGCAAAACGGTACGATGACCGATCTGGGTACTCTTGGTTTCAATGGCGGGGCTATGAGTATCAATAACAGAGGGCAAGTAGTTGGTTATTCCGGTCTTGTTTTCGGGATAACTCATGCTTTCCTGTGGGAAAACGGCACGATGAGGGACTTGGGAACTCTGGAAGGAGACAACGACAGCATTGCTTACGATATCAACGATCTGGGACAGGCGATCGGCTATTCTGCTAATAAAAACACTCAGCAAAGTAAACCTGTTATCTGGTCAAACGGTAAACTTACAGAACTCAAAACTCTCGGTGGCAATGTCAATTACGGGGTTGCAATTAATAATAAAGGACAAGCAGTCGGTTTTGGTAACAC
>RDXH01000225.1 GCA_004292745.1 Oscillatoriales cyanobacterium
GAAAGTTGCAGTTGAGCGTCTTTCACCGCAGCTTCCGATTGGGCGATCGCCGCGGAGGCTGCATCATACTGCGATCGACTAACTTTAGTTTGTTCTCCCGTCGCTTCAGCCTGTTGCAATCCACCCTTAGATGTCGCAAGTTTGGCTTGGGCGCTAGTGATACCTTCTTGGGCTACCGCGACTTTGGCTTGAGCGCTGGCGATACCAACTTGGGCCCGCGCTACTTGGGCTTGAGCTTGTTTTACACCTTCTTGGGCTTGGGCTACGGCCGCGATTGCTGCGGTGACGCCTTCTTGGGCTTGGGCTAAACGCGCTCTGGCTTGGGCAACTCCTTGTTGAGCTGCGGTAGTTTGTCCGACAGCTACATCGTAGGCTGCTGTGGCGGAATCTAGCTGCTGGCGGGCGATCGCACCTTCAGACTGCAAATCTTGATATCGTTTATAATCAGCTTGCGTTTTCACCAGATTAGCCTGGGCTTGGGCTAGCTGTGCTTGGGCTTGGGCAATTCCGGCTTCAGCTTCGGTGACTTTCGCCCTTGCTTGCGGAATACCCGCTTCGGCTTGGGCGACTTTAGCCATAGCTGCGGGAATTCCCGCCTGGGCTTCAGCGAAGGAGGCTTCTGCTGCCGGCACACCTTGCTGTGCTTCTCTCAGGGCTGCTTGGGCGGTGGAAATGGCCGCGTTTGCACCGCTGATATCTCCCTGGGCTTGGGCGGTTTTGCCTTGGCTGGTTTGGGAGGCTAGGGAAATATTGGCCATTGCTGCTTCTGCTTGGCGGCGAGCGTTTTCTAAGGCTGCTTGGGCTTGTTGGACTTTAACTTGGTAGTCGCGGGGATCTAGTTTGATTAGCAGTTGTCCAGGTTTTACTTGTTGGTTGTCTTGTACCAAGACTTCGCCGACAGTACCGTTGATCCGGCTGCTGATTTGGTGGATGTGTCCGGCAACTGTGGCGTTTTCGGTTTCTTGGTGGATGGAGGCGTATTGCCAGTAGTTGTATCCGAAGTTCCCCGCGGCGATCGCACCTACCCCCAATAGTGCGAAAATCAGTGGTTTCTTGGAGTTTTTCTTGGGTGTTGTAGGGGCCGGTAGGGGTGCTTGGAGTTCTGTTTCTGCCCCTGTTTTGACATCGCTGGGGGCGCTGATTTGTGTCTCTGGCGCGGGGATGATTGGTAGGCTTTTGGCTATGGTGTCGTCCATGGGCTGTTCTAAGAGCCCCACTGCTTTGCCTTTGCCGTTGCCGTTGAATTGTGCTGGGTTGGTTTCCTTGGTGGTTTTCATGGTAGTTGGCTCCTGAGATATTAATAAGATGCCGTTTGGTTAGAGTGCGTAGTATTTATTTGTTAAGACTACTGTTTTTAAGAGTGCGTAGTATTTTTCGGTTATTTTTAATTTAGTAGAGGTAGATGCTGCAGCAGGACCTCCGGGAGACTGATTTGTCAGTTTAGGAAAGATTGGCGATCGCGATATCGATCAGCTCTGAGAAGCGTTGTCGATCGGCCGATGAAATTCCAGTCATGGACTGCTCTCGAACCTCAGCTACCACTGGTGGCAGCACTTCTTGCAGTTCCCTACCTGCATCCGTTAGCCATATTCGCCAAATCCGGCGATCGCGGGTGTCTCTCTCCCGACGGACTAAATCTCTTTCTTCCATGCGATCGATTACACCTGTGAGGGTACCGCCTACCTGTTGCAGTTTGTCCCCAATGCTGGAAGTTGCCAAACCATCTTCTTGCCACAAGCAACAAAGCACCAGCCAGTGAAAAGGTGTCAATCCAAAGGGTTCCAGTGCCTCTTGCAGCCTGCGAGTACCTAGCTGGCCCAGCAGTTTGAGCCTGTAGCCGATGCTGTGGGGGGCGAGAACTTCGTGCCACTGAGCTAGATGGGTGCGATCGACTGTGTATGTAGTAACCATTGGTTTATTGGTTAGTGTCCGTACTATTAGAATACGATATTTCTTAGAACTTGTCAAGTGGTATTGTAAAACTTCAATATAGTCCTGGACACAAAAAACCCCGTTGTATCGGAATGATTTAACCGCGAAGGCGCGTTCGGCGAAGCCGTTCCCGTAGGGTAGGACGCGAAGGAAGAGAAGAGGGAGAGATTAATACAGGACGATGAAGAGAGGATTTGATCTGACTCCCCATGGGTCCAGGACTGATTTAAAAAAAATAGCAATCTTTAGTAAATAACCATGCAACCAGCAGTATTTCTCGACAGAGATGGTGTGTTAAATATCGAAGCAGGCTACATCCACAAAGTAGAAGATTTGCATTTAATTCCCGGAGTAGCCCAAGCTGTACGCAAATTAAATGACCAACAAATATTTTGCTGTCTAGTTTCTAATCAATCGGGCCCAGCCAGGGGATATTATCCGGTTAGCCACGTAGAAGCTTTGCACGAACGGCTCTGTCAGCTATTAGACCAAGCAGCCGGAGCCAAATTAGATGCTCTTTATTATTGCCCTTATTTGAGTGAAGCAGAAGGGGGAACTAACCCAGAATTTACGCGGTATACAACTTGGCGCAAACCTAATACAGGTATGCTGGTAGCCGCTGCTTGGGAACAGGATTTAGATTTGCGAAATAGTTTTATGGTGGGGGATAAAGCTACAGATGTAGATATGGCTCATAATGCTGGTTGTACTGGTATTTTGGTGCAGACTGGTTACGGTGAAAGTGTGTTGAATGGGGAATATCAGCATCATACTAAACCGGATTTTGTTGCAGAAAATTTAGCGGTGGCGGTGGAATGGATTTTGCCTAAATTGTGATTTCTTTTATGCTATATAGCGGTTCTCAAAAAAGTGAGGTATGCCCACGGAACCCTATGCCCTATGCCCCATGCCCCATGCCCCATGCCCTATGCCCAGTCGTACCTCATCTTTTCCTTCGCGTGCTTTGCGCCTTCGCGGTTAAATCATTACGATACAACCGGAATTGATATCAACCGCCGAGGCTTCTAGATTTGCCTCTGTTTTTGGCACTCAACTGCTTAGAAATTAATGTATAATAATGCAAGGTAAAAAAAATATTAATCACACAAAATCCCAAGGTTAAAATAAAGACAAAAAAAGACATCAGTGAAAGTCCAGAAGTCATTGTGAATAGGGCAAAAATGCTTGAGCAAAGCCCAAAACCAGAAGCAACAGAACTGAGAACTAACAACTGCACTTTCGACATAATTTTATTTTTAAATTGGCACTTAAAATTTTGTTTTGCACTTAAAAATTAGTGCTAAATGATACTTACTACTATATAGCTAAATTGTCATGTTTCGGTAAGATTTATTCCGGCTGTAGCAGCCGATCGCCAATCAAAAAGCTCCGACCTCCACAAGCTATGTGCTTTAGAGAGACGGAGCGCTCGATCGCACCATCAGAGAAATCTGTGAGTTTCGATCCAGATTACATTTTATTGAGCTGCGATCGCAATTCTTCCAACTCAGCGTCAATCACCGGACTCGATTCAGAGCTATTAGTAGCAGCAGTTTTACCCGATGCTGGTAATTGAGGTTGAGATACAGAACTTCCAGCAAGTTGGGCTTTCATTTGCGCCAACTCGTCATCCACACCCCCGCCACTTTCGAGCAAGCGGAACTGTTCTTCCAAATTGCTACCACCGGCGGCTAGTTCTGCTGACGCCCCCGCGCGAGCTTCAATCTGCAAAACTTTTTCTTCCATGCGATCGAACGCGGCCATGGAACTGCCAGTATTCAGAGAGCCAATGGTGTTGTTGAGTTGTTCTTGAGCTTTCGCCGCGGATATTCTCGCCTTGAGCATATCCTTCTTTGTCTTAGCTTCTGAAATCTTGCTCTCCAAACCGATCAAGTTGCGTCTGAGACTTTCCACCTGAGTCGATTGCTGTTCTAGGCTAGCTTTCAGAGTAGCGGCCGTTTCAGCATAAGACTTTTTGCGTACCAGTGCTTCGCGCGCCAACGCCTCGTCACCTTTTTGCAGAGCAAGCTGAGCCCGCTGCTGCCATTGGTTCGACTGGGACTCAGCTTGATTGTACTGAGTCTGGGTGCGCTTTTGAGTGGCGATCGCCGCGGCCACGGCTTGACGCAACTGCACCAGGTCTTCCTGCATATCCGTCACAGACTGTTCTAAAATCTTTTCGGGGTCTTCAGCTTTGTTCACTATGTCGTTAAGATTGGCTCTGACGACTCGGCTAATGCGATCGAATAATCCCATAATCCTATTTTTCCTTGGTGAGGTGTACGAAGTAAACGGAAAGCAGGCTTTAGGCACTAGCCTGCGGTTTTGAAATTCGGTTGGTCAGATTTTTAGTGCGATGATCTAGCCTTGGGCAATTTTTGCAAACATATTAATCTAGTTTAAAGGGATCTTCGTAAGTGGTGTCGCCAAGCTTTGCCAGCTCTATCTACTGAGTTTAGCTTTGATCCGGGAATTCCCCAACTCGCTTCGGGCTACTTGTAGCTACTGCAACAGCAGTCTCAAATAGGATGGATGCTCCAGGCTTCACATTCAGGATGTGGGTGGCTCCCCCGATGGTAACTGAGGCGTATTGTTGCCCGGAAGCATTTGCGCTTTCATGGCCGCCAACTGTGCATCGACATCGCCCCCACTTTCGAGAGCCAGAAACTTCTTTTCTAAGTCGTTGGTGCCGAGTTCTGCGATCGCCTCAGAGCGAGCTTCTAGCTGCATAACTTTCTCTTCCATCCGTTCAAAGGCGCTCAAACCACTACCTGCATTGAGATTACCCATCATTTTGTCTAGTCTTTCCGAGGCGGCGGCCGATCGAGCTCTGGCAATGTACATATCTTTTTTCGATTTGGCCTCGGAAATTTTACTTTCCAGAGCCCGCATATTTTCTTTAAGTTTAGTGACCACAACATTCTGCTGTTCCAGACTAGCTTTCATCGTGATTGCGGTTTCTTGATAGAATTTCTTGCGATTCAGGGCTTCCCGTGCTAAATTTTCCTCGTTTTTTTGCAAAGCTAACTGTGCACGTTGATACCATTCTGTGGCGGTGGACTCCGCTTGGGAATACTGCCGTTCCGTGCGTTTTTGAGCAGCAATTGCCCCAGCCACAGCTTGTCTGAGCTGCACTAAATCTTCCTGCATATCCATGGTTGCCTGTTCCAAAATCTTCTCTGGATCTTCTGCTGCTCCCACTAAACTGTTAATGTTGGCTCGAATTACTCGCCAAAGGCGATCGAATAATCCCATGTTGCCTTTCTCCAAATTTTCAATTCGAGATTTTATGAATAGGAATTAAGAACTAAAAATTAAACATGAAAACTTTTAAATTATGCTCTCTTTTAATTTTTGAATTTTTAATTCCCGCTGACTAATTTAAGGCTGATAGTATTGCGGCTTCACCCCTTTTGCTTGCAGCTCTTTCACCAAAAGTTGTGCTGAGGCCACATCGTTCAACGCTCCCATTTGGATCTTGACACCCTTTGAAAATTTCCGCACGTAGGCATCTGGCACTGCAATTCTGGCTTGCTCTAGGGACTTGGCATCGGTGTAATCGACAACCACGTAATAAAAACCGTCGCTAGCCCGTGCAGGGCTTCCCAGTGTGGCTGCGGGGGCTGGGGATGGCACAACAGGAGATGCAGCCGCAGGAGTTGCTGAATTCGAGGCCAATGGTGAAGGCGTTGGAGGCAGTGTTGGCAATGTTGGGACTGTTTGTGCCACATTAGCGGGACTCGGAAGCAACGCCGTACTGAGATTGTTCAGTCCTTTTTCCCTAATTGTTGGTGGGTTGCCGTCTTCTGTCGGGATGGGGACAGCCCCGCTGGAGTCGCTGACTGCTGCTGGAGTCGGCGGGATTGAGGCTTTGGGCGAGGGGGAAGCAATGGGGCTAGGGGTGGGCTTGACATTGCTCAGGGTACTTAAGTCTAGCTCGACAAATTCCTTGGAAACCAGATTGGGAGCTTTTGGCAGTTCCTTGCTTCCGGTATCAGTTACTTTACTAGCGCTACTTTGGGTCTCCGAGGGTGTGTTGCTTCCCACCAAACGGTTGAGTCCTACCATTTTAGCTAGACTTGATGGGTAAAAGACTGCGTAGCCCAAGGCTGTACAGGATAGCAAAAACAGCAGCATTGAACTCAGTCCCAAGGGAGTCAACAGACTGGCTGCTAAACTTCTTTCCTCACTCGCTTCGGGTGTTGGTGAGTCCAAACTTTCGATCAGTTTTTCGCTAGATTCGAGATATTTGTTTGGTGGTGGGGTACTGATAAATTGTTTTATAGGTTGGCTCCCGCCCCTAGTGGTTGTGCTTGGGTTCTCACCAGGGCTACCGCCAAGGGATAGGGGTATCGATAGTGATTGCTGGGTTGGCTCCGCAGCCGTTGGTGGCTGGTTTTGACCAGGCTGTTGGTTGGCTGTTTCTGCCTTCGTACCGGGACGCACGGATGGCGACACCCACTGTTCGGCTCGTCGCCTGTGTCGTCTATATATTGTTAGTTCTGTTTCCAGGTTTACATCCAAGCACCCCAGGGCTGCTTGTAAAGCAGGATTGATGGGGGTTGAAGATGATTGATGATTTGGGGATTCCACCGAAGAACGCTTACTCATTAGTAAAACTCCTGCCGCCTCTGAATTAATTTTAATGTTTTGACACTCCTCAGCCTTTAGGCGTGAGGATTCTTCGTTCAAAGACTTAACTTGCTTAGACAAGATTGCTCCAGCCTGAGTAGAGGTCGAATCTCCCGAAGCGTTCGGATTTAAAATCCAGGTTCCTACATGACCTGTAGTACCCAAGGCTAAATTCAGGATGTTTAAGGCCGCATTCCAATCTCTATCTAATTCAAGTCCACACTGACAATTGTGTGTTCTAGTAGATAGTGATTTTTTGACAACTGTGCCGCAATTAGAACAGTTTTGAGAAGTGTACGCTGGGTTAACGGCTACCGTTATTTTTCCAAGCTTGACCCCAAAATACTCCAACCATTTCCTGAATTGATACCAACCAGCATCATTAATCGACTTCGCGAGACAATGATTTTTAACTAGGTTTTTAATCCTCAAATCGACCTAAGCGACCAAATCGTTAGATTGGATGACGCAACGCGCTATTCCCTTAGCGTGTTCTTGACGCTGCCTACTTATTTTGAGGTGTACTCGCCCTAGTCGATTAATGGCTTTCTTTCGATTGGTAGAGCCTTTCCTTTTGCGAGAAACACGTCGCTGTCTAGACTTCAACCGCTTCTCGCTCGTACTGTAAAATCTGGGGTTCGGTTCGTTATGTCCGTTGCTGTCGGTATAAAACTCTTTGAGTCCAACATCTAAGCCGATTGTCCTACCAGTCGAGTTGGTCTCAACTTGGTGTTCAATCCTGATTACAAATTGGACGTAATAACCGTCAGCACGTTTAACCAGACGCACCCGCTTGATCTGATCTATTTGGTAGAAGTTTAAGTCCCATGTCCCTTTTAGTCTTAACTTGCCAATAGCTTTCTTGTCGGTAAAGACTATTTGTTTGCGTGTCTCAGAAAGCGACCACCCAGAAGTCTTATACTCAACAGAACGACAGTTCTTTTTAAACTGCGGATAGCCCTTTTGACCGGGAACTTGTCGTTGGCAATTGTCGTAGAACCGAGCAATTGAACTATAAGCCCGCTCGACAGACGCTTGACAAGCATGGGAATTTAAAGTTTTGACCAACGAAAATTCAACCCTCAGCGCTGTGTTGTAGCGATCAAGCTCTTTCTGTCCAACACCTCTGTTGTCCATCCAGTAACGGATGCACTTGTTGCGGACAAATTGAGCGGTTCTAATCGCCTCATCTATTGCTGTATATTGGGTTGTTTTTCCTTTGGCTTTAAATTCCAGAACGATCATTTGACGTGGAAAAACTTGCTCGGCAATATTCTAGCACAAAAAGTCGCCCGCTTAAGGGCGAGGCTTGAAACCCAATTT
Organism: Oscillatoriales cyanobacterium; assembly: GCA_004292745.1. Taxonomy (GTDB): domain Bacteria; phylum Cyanobacteriota; class Cyanobacteriia; order Cyanobacteriales; family Microcoleaceae; genus Microcoleus; species Microcoleus anatoxicus. The sequence goes on from RDXH01000225.1 coordinate 7,888, forward strand.
TTGGGTCAATAAGACTACAGACAAATAACTAGGAGGCGATCAAATAGAAAGTTTCGGTAATTGTTGATTTTGATGCCTATGTCCCCGGTTTTTTCACTAGGTGTCTAAGTTGTTTCTGCAATCTAACGTACAGATTACGAAAACCAAAAATATGGTATCGGTGGTGATTTATAAAATCTACTTTTTGTTCCCCATTTGTGCTTTATCTTGATCCCTGTTGGTTTATTAACTTTTTTACAGCTTTTTTAAATCTAAAATGAGGCACTACTAAATCTATTGTTTCTATATATAACAGAATTATAAATAAATTATAAAATTAAATTATGGTTCGGGGATCGCTAAAAAGCAGACAGGATAAGGGCTGGGATGCTCTAAGACCTCCTAGCTCAACAAAGGAGAATTAGAGATGAAAATGAGAAACCCAAGAACTTTTATGAAAACTCCCTTAACTTCAGCTTGCCGTCACTGTCGCCACTATTTGCCAGAAGGAAGACGCGGTGGTCTTTGTCAGCAGCTCAGCGTTTCGGTTCAAGGTCAGTGGAAAGCTTGTTCTTTGGCAGTTTCACCATTTGGGTCTGCTTGGGAAAATATCGAAGAACTTTCACTATGGCAGGAGCCGATGGTGGCTTTTCCCTCGCCAGCCCTCACTCCTGCCGATCGCCACACTTGTCAGTTAGTAGGTACAACATTCACCGAAAAATCAGTTCCCACGGTTTCAGTTTAGTTGGCTCGCAGCAGCACAACTAAACTGGTAGCAACGCCATCGAACTCATTTAATTCCAGCTACGGATCGTCAATCAGAAATATCTGTGACATCAGCCCATAAAAAAACTTGTTTTCGCTGTAATTATGGTAGCCAAGGATACTGACTAAAATCCGGTTCTCGTTTTTCTAAAAATGCTTGTTTGCCTTCGGCTCCTTCTTCGCTCATGTAATATAGTAAAGTCGCATTTCCTGCTAGTTCTTGCAGCCCCGCTTGACCGTCGCAGTCGGCATTAAATGCCGATTTGAGACAGCGAATGGCGATCGGACTTTTATCTAAAATTTCCGAAGCCCACTGAATCCCTTCTGCTTCGAGTTGTTCTACGGGGACAACACAGTTGACTAAACCCATTTCTAAGGCCTGCTGTGCGCTGTACTGGCGACACAAAAACCAAATTTCTCGCGCTTTTTTTTGTCCCACAATTCTGGCGAGATAACTAGCCCCGAAGCCTCCGTCGAAACTGCCGACTTTTGGGCCCGTTTGTCCGAAAATTGCATTCTCCGCAGCGATGGTTAAATCGCAAATTAAGTGCAGAACATGACCACCGCCGATCGCGTAACCTGCTACTAGGGCAATTACCACCTTGGGCATCGATCGAATCAATTTTTGCAATTCCAGCACGTTTAAGCGGGGAATGCCACCTTCATCTACATACCCGGCTTTACCCCGCACGCTTTGATCCCCACCCGCACAAAATGCGTATTTTCCGTCCGTGTGTGGCCCTGCACCAGTCAACAGAACCACCCCGATTGTCGTGTCTTCCCGCGCGTCTATAAAGGCATCGCACAGTTCAGAGACGGTTTTGGGACGAAAAGCATTGCGCTTGTGGGGTCGATTGATGGTAATTTTGGCGATCCCTTTAGTTTTTTGATAGATAATATCGGAGTAGGTTTTGACGCTTTGCCATTCAATTTCCATAGGTAAGTAGGACGCTTTTAATTACTGCTACATAAGATTGACATAAAGCGGACAAGAATGACATCTCGGACACTTAAAACTTACTTCCTGCTTCTACGTAGGGAGTCGGCTCCTTCTACTC
>RDXH01000226.1 GCA_004292745.1 Oscillatoriales cyanobacterium
GGAAAAACCCAGAGAAATCGCCGCATTAGAAGGCAAAAATCAGCCAATTCGCTCATTACAACTGAATGGTTTAGGTGCAGCAGCGGCGGAAATTCTCAGAGAAAAAGGTTTAACTGAAGATGAAAAATGGTCAGAACTAATTGAACAATACAGAGGCAATCCCTTGTGGTTAAAAATAGTTGCTACAATGATTCAAGATTTGTTTAACGGCAGCCTCTCGGAATTTTTGTCTGACGATCCACTATTTTTAGGCGATTTAGAATCTTTACTGCATCAGCCATTTAATCGCTTATCCGAGTCAGAAAAACAGGTAATGTCATGGCTAGCGAGTGAAACCGCGCCAGTTTCCCTCTCAAAAGTGCCAGAGAATCTGCAATTATCTCGATCGCAATTTTTGAAAGTTATGCAATCCTTGGGACGGCGTTCATTAGTTGAAAAAATCCCGGAGGGCGATCGCACATTTTTCACCCTTGGCCCCGTACTAAAAGAATATGTCAAAACGAATCATAACACATTAGTATAACATCTAAATTTAAACTAACTTGTCAACTAACTCTTTTGCCAATACTAGCGCCTCTTCCCGACTAGAAATTCTCCCCTCCACCCGCGCTAATTGAATTTCCATTAACAATTGACCGATGCGCGGACTTCTCGGTAAATTTAAATGTTCCATTAAATCATTGCCGCTAACTAATTGTGTCGGATGTGCAACTATATCATCAGCATCAAGATAACGATTAATTAACAGTGAAATTTCATCGGCGGTAACTCCCACGGCTACAGCCAAAACTGCTAAAACTGGAAATACTATTCCCACATCCCGAAACAAAAAATACTGTTCTCGCAAAGACATTTCAGAAATTGGTTGTGCTTGCAATTTCGGCAAATATTTCACAAGCTCGATCGCACTTTTAATCTCAGCATTGCTATACTTTAACCGTAGCAACTGGGTTTCAGCAATTGTTGGGTCAGAATCTGCCAACATAGCCAACTTTGCGATCGCCAACAACGGCGTTTTAATCGTATCTCGAATCTGACGCCCGAATTCCTTTCCTAATTCCGGGTAAATAGCCGCTAAATTCGCAGCAGATGCGTCAATTTTTGTTAAAGTCTCAAAACGGTCGATCGCGCTTTCAAACCATATCGAAAACAAACCATCTTCCCAACCCCGACAAATCCAAGGTACACCGTTAGGATTGCTTAACAAATAACCCAATTCACTCCGCACTCTTTCCACCGCTATCTGACTCAACAACGGTGCTAATTCGCGAATCGCACATTGAGTTTCCGGTTCGATCGCAAAACCCAACTGCGCCGCTTGACGGTAAGCTCTTAATAACCTCAGCGGATCATCTTCCAAATTGGCGCGGGAAATCATCCGCACCAAACCCAGCCGCAAATCAGTTTGACCATCCACAGGATCGATGATTTCTCCGGTAAAAGGATTCCAGGCGATCGCATTAATCCGAAAATCCCGGCGCCACAAATCCCCCTCCAGACTCCCCCCTTCCGCCTGCGCCAAATCCACCGTACCGCCCGCAAACACCACCCGTGCAATTTGCCGTTCCGCATCCAACAAAACAAACCCAGCATTAGTGCGATCGGCAATTTTTCGAGCAGTCTTCACTGCCCGTGTTAGCATAACAAAATCTAAATCAAAATAAGGCGATCGCCTCCCCAGTAACGCATCCCGCACCGCACCCCCCACCAAATAAGCAGGTGGCGTCAGCAGTTCCAAATCAAACGGCCAAGAATCAGGAGATAATGTAGGTGGCAAACTATTCGACATCGCAACAAAAATAAATAAACTTACAACCATAAAACTCTGGTTACGCTAGATTAACAGAAAGCTCGAAATTCACCAATTTTTTTGAAATGCACAGAGGATATCAAAGATGTGTATTTGTGTTAACTGCCATTATGTAGACCGCTGCTTCACCTACCACGCCGTAGAAGGACAGCACGAACAGCCTCACCTCACCGAAACCCCCGATTTCGACCCCGTAGAACCCACAATCAACGTCAACATCCGCCCCCGCCAAGATGAAATTGAAATGGAATGGGATGTAGTCGGTTGTCAAAGTTTCAAGCAAGAGACCGGCAAATGGGCAAAATTGCGGCCGGGCGAACTTGTACCGACTTAAGTTATTGGTTATTAGTTATTAGTTATTGGTTATTGGTTATTGGTTATTGGTTATTGAGATCAGCCAATGCCCAATTCCCAATTCCCAATTCCCGATGCCCAATTCCCAATGCCCAATTCCCCATTCCCAATGCCCAATTCCCGATGCCCAATTCCCAATTCCCCAATTCCCCATTCCCAATTCCCCATTCCCAATTACCAATCAATAATCTAAAATATAAAATATAAAATCAAATGAGCTATTGCTTAAACCCAACTTGTCAGCATCCGCAAAACCTCGGTGATGCAGAATTGTGCGAAAGTGGCGGCTCACAATTATTGTTAACTCCCGACCCAAAAGCCTCCCCAGCATCTCGCTACCGTACCATAAAGCCGATCGGACAAGGCGGTTTTGGCAGAACATTCCTAGCAGTAGATGAAACCAAACCCCAGATGGTTTCCCAGTGCGTAATCAAGCAATCCTTATCCCAAAAAAACGTCGCCGAAAAAGCCGCTCAACTATTTCACCAAGAAGCAGCCCAACTACAAATATTAGGCAAACACCCGCAAATTCCCGAATTATTAGCACATTTTGAACAAAACGGCAGACAATATTTAGTACAAGAATTTATAGACGGCAAAAACCTAGCTCAAGAACTAGAACAAAAAGGAGCATTCACCGAAAATCAAATTCGACAAATCCTCAATGATTTATTACCAGTCCTCCACTTTGTCCACAAATCAAAAGTCATTCACCGTGACATCAAACCAGAAAACATCATTCGCCGCCGACTGTCTCCAACCCCTTTAGTACCCTTAGAAAATTCCTTTCAACCATCTCCGTTTCAAAAAGATATTGTTCTCGTAGATTTTGGTGCTGCTAAAAAAGTAACAGCATCAGGCTTGCAGCCAACTGGTACAATCATCGGTAGCGCTGCTTATACGGCCCCAGAACAATTGATGGGTAAGGCAGTTTTTGCCAGCGATATCTACAGCTTGGGTGTCACCTGTATTCACTTGCTGACTGAAATTCCCCCCTTCGATTTGTTCGACAGTGCAGAGGATGCTTGGGCGTGGCGAAATTATTTGAAAACGGCTGTTAGCGACGATTTCGGCTGCATCCTTGACACTATGCTCCAAAGTGCCACCAATCGGCGCTATAGTTCAGTATCAGCCGTCATCCGGCAGTTGAACCCCAAACCGGTATATTTAGAGGCTTCGCCTGTTTTAGACGCGCCGGAAACCGCCACAGAACGGGTTGTTACACCTGCGCCCGGTGTGTCGCTTTTCACTCGCCAAGAGCAAGCCGAAATTCAGCAAGCTTTGCAAGAGGCGATCGCCCCATATAATGTCATAATTCAAGTTAACCAAGCCAAGCACAAGCTGAATATCGTCATCAACAGAACTCCAGACAATCCCGTTTATTATCCGCACTTAGCTCAAATAATTACCACCAGACTCACCGATTTGCAGTTAAATAAAATTGCAGCCGTGAAGTTGTTGGGCAGAGTTAACAATTCCCGCGCGCCAGAAAAGAATTTGCCAATAACAAGTTATTTGGAACTTTAGTAGTGTTGTTTCTGATGACAGGGAGCATGGGCAATTCCAGGATTTTAAATACGGGAATATTTGGGTTTCTGTTGGCTTGCTTAGTTGTAGCTTCTCCTCTGTTTTTTATTAAGGAAAATTATCAATAAATAATGAATAGCCATCCCAAATCCGCAACATCAGTTAAAAAATATGGCTTAGCTATACACACAGCTAGTCGCGAACTTGGTTTCGCCATCAGCAATTTTGCCGGTGAATCTCGCTCTGCAACTTGGAATTTGGATCGGGATTTAGCCACTCATTTACACCAGTATTTAGTTGAGTTTATTCAGCCGCAAACTTGGGCGGATTTGGCTTTTATTGCAGTTGCTAAGGGGCCTGGAGGTTTCACGGGGACTCGCATTGGTATGGTGACGGCGCGGACTTTGGCTCAACAGTTGGATATTCCGATTTTTACTATTTCAACTTTGGCGGCTTTTGCTTGGGCACAACCCCCCCAACCCCCCCTTATTAAGGGGGGGCTTTTGGAATTGGAACCCCCCCTACACTCAGGGGGGCTTTTGGAATTGGAACCCCCCCTACACTCAGGGGGGCTTTTGGAATTGGAACCCCCCCAACCCAGGGCGGGCACGCACCATCCACCGCCCCTACACTCGGGGGGGCTTTTGAATATCGCTCTGCAAATGCCTGCACAGCGCGGTCAATTATTTGGGGCTGTTTATTCGGTTAATCAAGATTCGGGTTTGAAGGAGTTATTTCCTGATACCGTGATGACTCCTGAATCTTGGCAGGAAAAGTTGGATGGTTGGGGGGATTCCTATCAGTTGATTGAAGTTACTAGCGGGTTGGGTGCGTCGGTTTCTGGTGTGTTAGAATTGGCTTATTTCGAGTGGAAAATGGGTCTTCGTCCTGGTTGGTCGGATGCTTTGCCTTTTTACGGTCAACATCCGGTTAAGGGTCACTAAATATTGGGGGGATTCGGAAATTGATAATTAGGGATAAGTGATGTTGACTTTTAGCCAATCTAATCCGAACTCCAGGTTGTACGTATCGTTAGTGACTTTTCCGGCATTAGCCACCACAGCCTTTTGAAGAAGAGATTTTTGCAATGGCATTCTCAGCGGTTCAGCAAAGCTCTGATCGGCAGCAATTTCTACCTCAAATCGATGGGCTTCGTCACTAGGATACGTTGTGGCATATATACCAATCTCACCTGAGACTTCATTAAGTTCCGAAACTAGGGCAGTTGCCGCTTTCCACCATTTGTAAGCTGCCTTGGTTGCCTTAGAATTGCTTCCATAAGCATTCCAGATCAGGATCGTTGTGATTGCTGACTGCCTAATCTGACAACACATAATCTTAGCTACGTGGAGATGTTCGTCCAGTGTGAAGCCTTTATATGGTCTGGGTAGATTCAGGGGTAAACAAAGTTTTCCTGATGGTTGTTCATGAAATTCTTCTCTAAACCCCGCGCTAAACTCATTGTCCCACTGTTCAGCGAACTCAGTTGGCCCATAGTAGCATTCTATTGGATCAATTTCAGAGTTGTAGCCGTTCCTGAAAAGAACGTAATTGGGTGGGACTTCCGCACAAACAATGGTATCTAGATTACACTTTAGGGTTGACAATGCACTCTCCATCTTGCAAGCAAGCCTGCGAACTTTTGAGGTTTTGCCGTAGCACCAACTAGATACAACACTTAGACTTAGTGCTTCATCTCTCCGGTGTTTAATGTGTAGCCCCAAATGTTTGTGCTGTGCAAAAGTGAAGCCTTGATAGATATTGTTTTTTGAGTATTTTTTTCCTGCTTTGATAGTGCTCATCTCTGTTCAAAATTGCGTTTTTTTTTGACTGCAATAGATTATAACATAAGTTTTCATTGTTTATTTAACGGCTATACAAAGTTCGAGGCTCTTCCTGGGAACCAGTTAAAATTCCTGTAGGGGCGGGTTTTACCAACAATAATTGCCTAAAACTAATAATATACTAAACCCGCCCCGGCCTTTATATCATTGTCGATCGACCGGACACGATCTGATACCAAATTAGGCTAACACTCTTATTTTAGAGCCTCGACTTTTTGAATTAGTCGAGGCTCTGGGTATTCTGTAAAGGTTAGCGCCCGCTAGCTAAAACCTCTCGCAATTTGCGATCGCGCCGTGACTTATCCCCAAGTTCAGGAGTCGCCATCCGCAACACAAAATCCAGCAACCAAGGCGCAATTCGGTGACACCAAACTGCTAAATGACTTTGATATCCTACCAAGATTTCCGGCGCATCTTTGTGCAATCCCGCCACCAGCGCTAGGGCAACTTTTTCGGGAGTTGTCGGCACCACCCACCGAAATTGCTCCAAGTCTCGCACCATGTCGGTATCTGTTAGAGATGGTAGCAAAGCTGTAACTCGGACATTGTAGGTGGCTAACTCGCTGCGTAAAGCTTGGGTAAAGCCCAAAATGGCAAATTTAGTGGCAGAATAAGTCGCCATTGTAGGAGCCGCAATTTTGCCCATCAAGCTCGAAACATTGACGATTGTTCCGTCTTTTTGCGCGGCCATTCGCCTCGCTATTAAGCGGGTAATTGTGTAGGTTCCCAGTAAATTTAAGGCGATTTCTTCCTCGATTAATGGTAGCGGGGAACGCAAGAATGATGCTTGGTGCGCGACGCCTGCACAGTTGACTAGCAGGTGAATTGGGCCACAATCTCGCCAAGCTTGGGCGATCGTAATATTCACTGCTACCGACTTAGTTAAATCTAAAGCCAATGGTACTGCTTCTACACCAAAAACTTCGATTTCAGTCGCTAATTCAACTAATTGCTGGCGATTGCGCGCCACAATCAACAAACGTTTGATGCCTTGTCTGGCTAATTCCAGGGCGATGGATCGCCCAATTCCACGGGAAGCTCCTGTAACTAGAGCTGTCTTTCCTTGAAGCTGCATAGATTTAACCCTCTGGATTTGAAGTGCTCACCGGGTACGGAGTTATAAGTTGTGAGTTGTGAAGTTTGTGGAGTTAACTCAAAACTTTTGAATCGACAACGTACCCGTGAGTTGAACTAAGCTTTGATGTGCCAGAAATTGGTCGGGAATCTGATAAGTAAACCTCATTCAAGCAGACAAACTTGAGGTGGGAAAACCCGGTGAACAATTATACCAACTTTGGCTGAATTTGCCTCTATCTTGAGTCCGCGCAGGCGGACTTTGTGTGTGTAGCAGCGAATTTTATTCGCCGGGAATTCATCGGATATTCGCCGGGAATTCATCGGATATTCGCCGGGAATTCATCGGATATTCGCCGGGAATTCATCGGATATTCGCCGGG
>RDXH01000227.1 GCA_004292745.1 Oscillatoriales cyanobacterium
TTTCGATAGAAGCAAGTTTATTTGACTTGTTTCGGGTAAGGAGAAATGGAAAAATGACCCTTACTTTTAATCCAGATAAATATAAAGAGTTATTGTCTCTGTACCAGCCGAAAATAATTAGAAACGAAGCGGATAATGAGAAAGCTCTGGCTATGGTGGAAGAGTTGATGCACCAGCGCGATCGCACTCCTGAAGAAGACGAGTTATATGAATTGCTGATTGTATTGATTGAAAAGTTTGAGCAAGAATGCTATGCACCAGGAACCACAACAACGCCTCATTCAATACTGCTGTTTTTGATGGAACAAAGAGAGTTACAACCTGCGGATTTGGTGCCCGTTATGGGATCTGAAAAAAGAGTGTCTGAAGTCGTTAATGGCGAGGGAGATATTGGTAAAGAGTTGGCATTGATTCTGGGGAGTTTTTTTCATGTAGAGCCGAGTTTGTTTTGTAATTAAGGGAAGTGAGATTAAGGGCGATCGCACTTTTGGGAGGGATGGGCGATCGCACTTAACTAACAAATAGCCGAAGCAGGCACAATTTCGCGGAGTGGCATCAGGAATTCTTGCTTTTCGACCGGGGTGATGTAGCCCCCATTTACAGCCATTTCCATGAGTTGTTCGACAAATCCATTTAACTCAGTTATAACTTGAGTTTTATTCAGTTCAAAGTGTTGATTTCTGGATTTTAGGGTAAACTGGTTTGGAGATAAATATCCAAATTCTTTGAAATTACAGCTAATTTTATCGTTGGTTAAGGGCTGTAATTCAAGAGTAAGACAAACACTTTCAACAAATTCTATTTTGATGGGTTTCCCTTGGGATAACTCACTAATTTTTTTGGGAAGTTCATCTTCTAGGAGCATACAGATATCGGGGTCTAAAAAAACTTTTAGTTTTTGTTCACCGATTTCTATTGATACTGGGCGATCGCATTCAAAGCAAAATAGTTTCAGCCCTAATTCAAAATGCGAAAGTTCTCCTAATGAGTCCTCTGGTGCGTTAGCATATTTTTCGCCATTAGGTTCTTCTAGGTGGATGGTCAAATTGCTATAGTTATTCATCTTCATCGCTCCTTTCTAATGAGGACAGCGTAGCATCATTCAGAACAGGATAAGCAGATTTGAATGTTCCATCTGGTTTCCTTCTAATAAAAGCATGGGTAACATTTTCAATTATTGTTCCATCGGGATAGTGAACTTTCCCAATAGAACGCTTGAAATTTAAAATGTAACGACCGGGATATTTCGGTGTAGCTTGTTCAGCTTTTACCCAGTCTTGAGCATTTAGCCATTGGCCTTGAGGCTGATTTTTGGATGCTGCCCTGCCTCTAAAATTAAGGGGTTTCAGTTTTGGGCCATGATGGCGATCGATATGGTCGTAGGCTTTGATGGATTTGGGATTATCCCACTGAGGTTGTACTCCACTTCCTGTCCAGTCACAACCACTTCCTACTTCAATCGTTTGGTCTATTATATCCTGTTCTATAACTTCTGGAGTGTCTTCAGAAGTATCTATGCCATTATTCAAAATAAGTGGTTTACTCTGGATGGTATTTGATTGATGATTATACCATTAACTAATTTTAAGAGGGCGATCGCACTTTTGGACATGAAATGCGATCGTGCTTGTGAAAATGAAGAGCGATCACTCTTTTGGGGATTAAGGGCGATCGCTCTTTTGGAGATTAAGGGCGATCGCAGTTATCGCTCTCCGAGAATTGCTCTTTCCTTATACCGCTCAAGCCTCAGAAAGACTAGGCAATATGACAGCAGTTTGAGCAACGATTTTGTCGAAAACTGTTTTTTGTGATAAGCTGTCCTTCGAGCAAATCTTGACTTTTTCTAGTAAAGATGAATAATCCTCTTCGGAAGTTATTGGACTAGCCATTCCTTTGAGCTTGGCTTCATAGAACTGGCAAGCTGTATAGCCTACTAGATTGAATACGAATACATTAGTGGAAGCGCTAATTGTCCAGTTAGCAATTGGAGTATTTTTGAACAAAAATCCTAGACCTAGTTGGGTAGCTTCTGTACCACTAAGAGCGAGACTAAAAATTCCTAAAAGTTCTGTTTGACGTGCTGGATCGTCGATATCGTCAAATCCATACACAACTGAAATCTGATAGCAAAGTTCTACCAATAGTAAGCTGCTATTATAAAAATCAACTAATGCTGTAGCTGGTGCAGCTAAACCACCACTTATTATCGTGGCTCCCACACCCAATGCTGCTACCGCTGTTGAAAAAATTGCTTTTTCCTGAATGAGACGATTGGCAATCTGGCTAGGTTTTTCGCTAGGATAAACTGCTTTTAGCTTTTTAACAGTATCCTTAGCTTTATCCAGGTCAACGCCTTGGGTAAGATTATAGAATAGGCGATCGCGCCAAGTTGTATCCCATAAAGTCATTATTGTATTCCTGAGAGAGGCTGGTATCTTACCTACTCCCTTAGTTGCTTCATTAAGCAAATGAGATACCTTTTTAGTTGTATCTCCTACCCCTCCTCCTACAGTTTGAGTCCCTTTTTCTATTGTTATTTGACAATCTTTCAAGAAGCTATTTAATATTTCAATGTCTTTGGCTGATTTTTTGTCAATAGCTTTTTTAGCGTCGATCACAAAATTCAGCAAGCCCATGATACTTTCTGCCGCCGATTGATTGGGTGTTGAAGCTTTATCTACTTTTCCGCCCATGATACTTTCTGCCGCCGATTGATTGGGTGTTGGAGCTTTATCTACTTTTTCGCCCATGATACTTTCTGCCGCCGATTGATTGGGTGTTGGAGCTTTATCTACTTTTTCGCCCAGATTTGATGGGTTCTCACCTAGCTTACAGAACTTTATCTTTGGTTCAAATCCCAAGGCAGTGTGAACTTTATTAACAATCAAATTCCACTCTTCATCGTTGGGTTCTTGATAACCTTGAAGAGTCACCTCCCTTCCTTTGACTGTTGCAGAAATCGAACCGCCTGTATAAGCCCATCGGGGATAAAGGGCTATGTGTATCTTCGATACATATTGTTGATCTGAATTCATTGCTAAAAATCCTTGACGATGAATATCTGTTTCTTAGGAAATATAGGCAATTAATGCTAATAATTGACAAGGAAAGTTATCTGACGGATTCAATAGCCCTCCTCGGTTTGACTTTTTCCTCAGTTTAGTGAGATCGCTTTAAGCAGAGCTAGGCGCTTTGGGGGATGAGGAGGCGATAAACGGTTACGCAACACTTCTGGGGTATCATCAGTACGCCCCTCTTTGATAGCCCGTTTTTTCAGTCGTTCGACTAAAACGTTCTCCGGCACCTCAAAACTAATCACACAGTCAAACCCAGAAAATTACCAAAATTCAGCCCTACTCCCCTGTCGGGTCGCTAACTGCCATCAGTAATTACTCAAAAGCCTAGCCAAAAACTTTTTGACTTGTAAATTGCACCACTTACAGTTGAGCTTTCAAGTATATTAAGCTAAATAACACTGCTAGTAAACTGATATACATCAGGAATTATGTTAGACTTCCATCAGGAACTTTACACACACCTATTTATGGCATCCACAAACGATCGCTTCGTCGAAGCAGAAAGCCACTGGGACTTAAAAACTCTGTACGCAGACTTGGCCGCCGTTAAGGCGGGGGTTGCTTTGTGGCAACAGTCCCGCTGAAATCGCCGAAAAGCTACAAAAGAATCCCAAAGGAGTTGAAACTGACCTGTGTGCCTCTATTTATAAATACGTTAAAGGCTTTGTGGGTAAAGGCATTGAAAAGATCGAAAATTGGAGAAATATTGCTGAATGGCTTGATGATGCTGGATATAAAACTCAGTCGTCTGCTAAATTACCGATTCAAGACGCTTTACCTGAAAAAAGCATAGTTAATATAAGTAATATAAGTATTGAAAAAAATCAAATAGTAATTGTTGTCAAGATCCAAATACCTACATCACTAGATTCAGAACTGCCAATACAAAATCTAGACCTCGACGATAACAACGCTAACTAAAATTTTGCCACAATTCAACTGATTGGTAGTCGGTAGCGTTCATAAAGAAACCGGGTTTTTGTGAGATACTTTGTTACAGTGCGAAGATTCGGGAAAAAACCCGGTTTCTTTGGTTGTGCGAGTGTCCAGAAACCTCGGTTAGCTTCATAGTCCAACCGGGGTTGAAACCCCTGTCTCATAGCGAAATTCCTCTAAAGAGGATTAAAGAGTTTTTGATTTTTATCTCAGCTTTTCAGTCGGTTTCAACCGACTTTCGCTATTAGCCAGGGGTTTCAACCCCTGACAGGTTTGTGCGACACCACCGACAGACATCGATGAGTAAATCTCATTTTCTGGGACAGATACTACGAGAAATCCCTCTCTCTTATTCTCCCATTTCAAGTTATTTTTAATCTGACTAATGCACTCACTAACATTTTGTTCGTATAGACTATCTATGCGATCGCAGTGCCATTCAAATACCACAACCCATTGAGGTTGTTCAGTCAGAATCAACTTGATAAAATCATCAAAACTTTTGCCTTCCCAATCTATCTCTGAGCCATTCACCTCGGATTCTAACAAGTCCAATCCTTTCCCTTGCACCGAAAAATTCACCCATTGCAGATTTCCGTAAACGGGGGGTAAGCGCTTGATTATATGGGCTGGAATTTCCCGCTCTACTAATTTTATATATTTGCCCCAAACGTAATACTTTTCACCTTGGGGATATTCTACGCCACCCCAAGTAAAAGTTTCCTGATGAACTTCTAAATAATCAAGAGTTTGTCTTGTCGAAAGTAATATTTCAAAACAAGCATCCATAATTTCTCCTTTAGTTAATCAACTTCTCTGCGATACCACCAAAATTGTGGTGCCCCACATTCCCATTTTTTCTGTTCCCAATTGTAGCGGAATTCGTGGATATGCGGGTTGGAATGGTCTGAGGGACGATTATGATCCGTCCAATCTACTCTACCCCAAGGCACATCGCAGCCATTAGCTTTTGGCCAAGTTGATGAGGGAAAGGTTGCTGACTGGCGGTAACAAATATTATCACTTCCATTTCTTTTTCCAAGTGTTGTATGGGGTCGTCCTTCTGCTTGTGGATCTGGTAAGGGGATATCCTCTCCCTGTATTGTTTGCTGTGTAAGAGAGAATTCTGGTATATAATACTCGCGATTGGTTGACAGAATATTCTCCTTTTAGCTAAACGATATCCTAACGTAAAACCAATGAAAAAACAACTGGTAATTAATTCTAGCTTAAAATAATACCATCGCGGACGCAGAAACTTAACTTCATTATATTTGCCATTGTGCGATCGCTGGATAGTCTATGATAATTCTAGAGATACTATCCGACTAATTGCCGAAGGTAGTGCAGAAGACGGAACCCTCATCTCTGACAGTGAAACTTGGAATCGCATTATAAATTAGTAACATGACTGAACAAAAACTTGTCAAATTATCCGATCGCATTGACGCAGGTGTGAAAGCAGCCATCGCCGAAGCAATTGAGAAACACCGCAGACTAAGACAATCAATTAGTATCTGGCGTGATGGTAAAATCGTGACTTTAACTGCTGCTGAGATTCCAGCGCGATCGGATAGCGACACTGTATAATTCTAATTCCCGTCATCTATTGTGCTACGATTAAATCAGAGCGTCAGTGAGTAAAAAAAATGGCAACAATTACCCTTCAAATTCCCGACGAATTGGCTCAACGTCTAGAACCTTTGCAAAATTGATTGCCCGAACTGCTTGGGTAACTGCTAGAACTAACGAAAAAGCCCACAACTATTTTAGATTTTGGCGATCGATTATGACCATCAAAGAACAACTTCTCCAAACCATTGAAACACTGCCTGATGACTTGCTCGCAGCAACCCTGAAATTCGTCCAAACCCTTCAGCATCCCATTCACAAAACTCCCGGTATTTGTGGCGGTGCAGCCCGAATTCGCGATACCCGCATTCCCGTCTGGACGATTGTTGCCTACCAACAACAGGGCGCAACTGAAGCCGAACTTCTCTATAATTATCCAGGACTCACCCTTCAAGATTTGCAAGCGGTGACGAACTATTACGAAAGCAATCGAGAAGAAATCGAGCTGTGGCTTGCTGAAAATAAGTAACTAAAAATGCTAAAGTTTTACTCAAATGAAAACTTCCCGATCGCAATGGTTGATTTACTGCGATCGCGCGGGTATGATGTTTTGACATCCTATGAAGCCAGACAAGCCAATCAAAAAATTCCCGATGATGAAGTCTTGATGTACGCGACAAATGCAGGGCGTGTAGTCATTACAGAAAATCGTCAAGATTTCATCAATCTCCACTCTACAACCTCAAATCACGCAGGAATTATAATTTGTAAAGCCGATCGAGATTATGCAGGTAAAGTGCAGGTACTCCACGACTTTTTCACTCAAGATACACAGCCGATGGAGAATCGTCTGCTTCGGCTGATGAAACAAAATCTTAAAGGTAGCCAACAGACATTTATACTTCAGGAATACCCAAAATATTCTTAATAATCATTAGAATTCTAATTCCCGTCGTCTATTGTGCTACGATTAAATCAGAGCGTCAGTAACTAAAAAAAATGGCAACAATTACCCTTCAAATTCCCGACGAACTAGCACTACGGCTAGATCCTCTCAAAGATGAGTTACCACAGATTTTGATGCTGGGATTGAGGGAAGTCGAAGCCAATCCTTCAAACGGACTTTCTGGACTCACGCAAATCTTAGAATTTATAGCAAGTTTACCATCGCCAGAAGAAATATTAGCCCTGCGTTTATCCGACGTTCTTCAAGCTGAAATCGATACTTTATTAGAGAAAAACCGCACGGAAGGACTCACACCGATCGAGCACCGTTTGTGGCAGCAATACGAATTTGTCGAACATTTAGTACGCATCGCCAAAGCACAAGCCCTGCTGAAACTGAGCGAGGCTGCATGAGTAAAACCTACGTTTCAGCTAGTCTGCGACGAATGGTATGCGATCGCGCCAATGGATACTGCGAATATTGTTTAATCCCAGAAGCACTCGCCCTCTCGTCTCATCAAATAGACCATATCATTGCAGAAAAACACAGCGGCGAAACAGTTGAAAGTAATCTGGCTTTGTTTTGCTCAATTTGTAACAAAAATAAAGGCAGCGACATTGCCTCGATCGATCCAGAAACAGGTGAAGTGGTTCGACTTTACAACCCTCGAAAAGATCGCTGGGCAGACCATTTTCAACTTCAAACTGAAAGTGGTACGATCGAACCTCTAAGTGCGATCGAGTAAGTGTGTATTTATTGCAAGTTAATCGTGCAGAATGCCTGACTCAACGCAAGCTATTGAGCAAAACTCGATATCGCTCTAACCCAAAATAAAATCAACGCTTACTTCAAACTCAGGAAAAGCTAGCGGCGCAACCATTTCTCCCCGCTCAAACTTTTGCATTGAAGTATAGCCATTAGCCGTCGGATAACGGTAAACTTCTAAACAATTCACATCCAGATCCCACAACCATACTTCCTGAATACCAGAACGAGCATAGTTAGGAACTTTCACATCGCGATCGAAATCAACAGTGCTATCAGAAACCTCAACTAACAACAAAACTTCAGATGGTACTGGATGTGCAGTAGCGTAGTAGTCAGCGCGAGGTTGCAGCAATACAATATCCGGTTGAGGTTCAGTGCGCTCCGTCAACTGGATCGGGTCTTGGGCACCTATAATCGCACGTCTTCTCTCCAAATCGGAGAACACAGCGATCAGACGCTTAACGGAACTTGCATGACGAGTACCAATTGCAGCCATTTGAACAATTTCTCCTTCTATCAATTCCACTCGGTCATCTTCACCCAAAATGCCAGCCTCACCCATTAGGTGATATTCTTGCACTGTAAATAGCCGTCTTTGCATCTGAACAGACATAACTATTCTCCTTATTCGGCAGTTGTATAAACTTTATCATTGTTGCCAGTAAGATTCAACCTACTGGCCGATCGTCCTAACTCAATCACCATCAACTAATTACTCGATCGCACCGTCAACACTTGCGGCGGCGTCGCATCCGGCGGATACAAGAAATCCACCTGCACCAAACGCCTTTCCCCAGGCTTCATATTCAAATTCACCAAAGGTTCCCCCTGCTGTCCCCGGCGCTGCACGATGTGAATGTAGCGCGTCAAAGTCTTACCTCGATCGTCACTAAACATTACCCGCACCGTACCTCGGAAAAATATCCGATTTTCAGGAGGATCGTAAAACATCAATCCCCCCGATTCTGTATTAGCCTTAATCGGTGTTTGCATCTTAATACTCACAGATTGAGACTCGCCAGATTTGTTATAAAGCGGAAAACTTAAGTTGTATTGAATGCCATAATTACCGTGGGCAAAATAAGCCGTATCGGGATAACGAGCTAACATTTTAGCACTTTGAATTTGACCAGTTCCAAAAGTACCCGTATCCGTAGTGCTCAAGGCATAGGAAAATTCCTCCCCAGGTTTGGGAATAGTTAAATAATCGGTTTTTGAACTATCAGTAATTTTAGCTTCCCACTGGGAACCAGACGCTACTCCCGCAACCCGACCATAAATTTTTTGCTCGGGATTTAAGCCGATCGCCGTTGGTGCTAAATCCCTCGGCCCTGCTAAACCCTTGGTATTTAAAATATTTTCCCACTGTTCTAACGTCGGATATTGTTCGACTCCGGCGGGAGTTTTGGGAGCAAACATCGCCAAACTAGCAACATAAACCGAATTGCTGCTCGATACTCGCATTAAAGTCGATCGACCATTAGAAGCAGGCGTGACATTCCCCACAGGTATGGGCAAATTCATCAGCATTCGGCTCTGCTTGGCTGGAATTTCGATCGCAGCCGGCAAAATCCCTTGTCTGTACCCCCGCAGCACATCACTGGTGATGCGGCTCCCAGGCCCAGCAAACACAGTGCCGAATCGATTGTCTAAATAGGAAGGCAAATCGACAAACAGAGCATCGGGCCGAGTTAAATAAGTCGCTCCTTGCAATACATTCAAAGTGACAGGCTCGTCATTGGGATTGTAGACAATTATTCCTTGAAATAAAGTGCGAGTTTGTTCGCGATTTTTTGCCTTGGCTATGTGGTGAGCAAAGATGTCAAATCTGCCTTTAAAGGGAAAGTCTAAGTGCGCCGAAGGTACTTGTTTTGCTTCCTGGGGAAAAGTCGAGAGCAAGATGCCTTCGGTTTGCACGACTTCCGGGCTGTTGCTATTGAAAACCGGGATGTTGTCGAGTTGTCCCGGCAAAATCCGCACTTGCTGGCGCTGCATCACGGTTTTCAGTGGACTGCTGCTGGGCTGTGGCGGTAAATCTAGTTCGTTTTCCGGTAGGGGTAGTTCTGGCTGGATAATCAGTTGTTGTTGGGTGGGAGGTGTGGCGATTGTTTGAGCGAGGGGGAAAATTGGCAAAAACATTACTGTAAGCGCGTTTAACTGAACTTGTGTTAATATTTGGCGATCGGGCGATCGACACAAAACTTTACCACAAGTTGGTGATGTGTTCAGATGATTTTGGGATTATATGTTTTCAGGGCATCGGGCATTGGGCATTGGTCATCGGGCATTGGGCCGAAGAGCATTGGTGTCAACAATCGCCTGAAATCCTTTGTATCTTTTGTTTATAGACGACTGCAAGATCCCCCTCGCATCCCCACCCCCCCCTAGGGCGTGTTTTGGATGCGAGGGGGATCTAAATCTTAAGGAGTAGTTTGAAAACACGCCCTAGCCCCCCACCCCCCCAGCCCCCCCCCAAGGGGGGAAGGGGGACGAAAGAGAAGATTCCGGTTCCCCCCTTCTGTAGGGGCGGTGCCCCCGTGCCCGCCCTCTCGGCTAGGGGGGATCTGGCCTTAATAGTCAAACAGCCATCTGTGACTAGGTTTGAGCTTAAGTTGACACCAATGGGTATTGGGCAACCCCCCCTACCCCCCCCCAAGGGGGGAATCGAGCAGGGAATACAGAGAAATAACTAATAACCAATAACCAATAACTAATAAGCAATGACCATAATTTTAACCAACGACGACGGCATAGACGCTCCAGGCATTCAGGCTCTTTTGCAGGCGGTAAGCGGCAAGACGATAATGGTGGCTCCTCAAGGGCAATTGTCTGGCTGTGGACACCAGGTGACTGCTCACAGTCCGATTCATGTCGATCGCCGATCGTCCGTCGAGTATGCTGTAGGAGGAACACCCGCAGACTGCGTTCGCATTGCCCTCAATCACCTTTGTCCAAAACCCGATTTGGTACTTTCCGGTATTAATGCCGGCGGTAATTTGGGTGTTGATGTCTACCTTTCTGGTACCGTTGCCGCCGTGCGGGAAGCGGCGATGCACGGGATTCCTGGTGTGGCGATTTCCCACTGGATTAAAAGACCTTGGGAGATAGACTGGGAAGTGGCGACTCGTTGGACATCGCGGGTGTTGGCAGATTTGCTCAATCGGGAACCCAAATCTGGTTGTTTCTGGAATGTGAATTTCCCACATTTAGCACCCGGAAGTGCGGAACCGGAAATTGTGTTTTGTCGCCCTTCTACTGAGCCTTTGCCGCTGGTATATCGCCAGGAGGGAGAATACTTTAATTATGTGGGTGAATACGGATCGCGCGATCGGACACCGGGTACTGATGTGGATGTCTGTTTTGGTGGCAATATTGCAGTCACACAGATTTCCCTGTGAGCGATGTGGGCTACTATCTAGCTAAATTTTGGTTAGTTTGCCCACAAAATTGAGACCAAATTCTTAATAAAAGATAACAAAAAACATATATATAGAAATATCAAGTTAATTTTCACAATTGTGCCAAGTGCGATCGCCATAACTCGATTATATATAAAATTTAGATATAAAATATTTAGTAATAGTTCATATTTCGAGATGAGACTTCTATGGAAGTAACCGAGCTGCTCAAGGACTATGAAAATGGCAAAAGAGACTTTGCAGGAGTCAACCTCAGTGGAGCCAACCTCAGTGGAGCCATCTTAGTTGGAGTCAACCTTTCAAAGGCTAATCTTGTCGGGGCGAACCTCAGCAGGGCTGTTCTCACCAAAGCACAACTCAGCGGTGCTAACCTTCACAGGGCAAATCTCAGTTTTGCCAAAATGGGCGAAGCCAGACTAGCGGACTCCGATTTGACCAAAACCAATCTCAGCGGAGCTTTCCTCGTCAAAGCAAAAATGCCCAGAGCGCGACTCAGTGGCGTTCAACTCATCGGTAGCAACCTGCGGAGTGCCATCCTCTGGAACGCCAATTTGTGTAATGGCGACCTGCAATTCGTCAACCTGCGGGGCGCGAATCTGACCGGCTCAAACCTTAACTGGGCAAACTTAGGGGGGGCAAAACTCAGCGGTGCGATGCTCTTTGGAGCCCAACTCACGGGCATCTGTCTGAAAAAAGCATACATCAACGGCATCGATTTGAGTGGAACCGATCTCAATGGTGTCAATCTCAGCGAAGCAAAACTCAACGGTGTCAACTTGGAAGGCTCAAATTTGGTAGCAGCCAATCTCACGGGAGCTCAGTTGCGGAATGTCAACTTGACGGGAGCAAATTTAACCAGGGCGAATTTGGCTGGAGTTTCTTTGGTGCAAGCCAATCTCGATTGGGCCAGGCTGTGCTACGCCGACTTGAGCGAAGCTGACTTGACGGGAGCTACCTTAATCGGAGCGAACTTTGAGGGTACTCAGTTAGCGGGAGCCACAGTGTCGGAATCTGCCAGTGGCTATTTCTGTTTAACTGCTGCGGGTGCTGTCGCAACTTGGGAAACGCAAACAATCACCAATGCTGCTACTGGTTGAGCTTTAAATTTAAACTAGAGCGGAATTTCGATCGCAAATGCCGCTCTCTCTTGCGATCGCCACCTAGGTCCGATCGAACATAAAGTGATTCTGAATATCCTGGAAACGTGGCGCGATCTCTGTTACTAATGGCAACAATGAAAATTGAACAACATTAAGCGCAATTTCGACAGTGGCTGCTATCTCTACTTGCGGCCTTCTGTACTACCATAATTTTTGTTGTCATTTTTCGGCTTAGCAACACCATCAGGCTGTTTCTTTGGCTTTTTGACTTCTTTGTTACTTTTTCTTTCTTTTGACATAATGATTCCTCAACTTTGATTAATTATAACATAGATGGAAGCCTGTGCCTAAATCCAAGTATATCTGGTGGCTCTACCCTCAATTTTTATATCCTATCCGGTCAATTAATCTCAACCACACAGCAATAAACAAGTGCAAGAGTTAGGAATTTAACAGCGGAATTTCGATCGCAAATTCCGCCCCCTCTCCCGGTGCAGAAATACAGCTTAACTTACCCCCGTGTTTTTCCACCACAATCCCATAGCTAATTGACAATCCCAAACCCGTACCCTTTCCCACGGGCTTCGTTGTAAAAAATGGGTCAAATATTTTATCCATCGCCGATTGTTCCATACCCATACCATTGTCAGCAATCCTGACTACCAAATTCTGAGCATCATTGACTAAAGTCCGAATCACAATGGTAGGTTCTTGATTCCAGTCAGCACAATTTTCCTCTGCATCTCGCAAAGCATCTATGCTATTACTAATAATATTCATAAATACCTGATTAATTGACGATGCGTAGCAATTGACTAAGGGTAATTCACCATATTGTTTAATCACTTGAATCTCGGCATTTCTACCATAAGCTTTCAGCCGATGCTGTAAAATCAACAAAGTGCTATCAATGCCAGAATGAATATCTACAGGTTTCTTTTTCGCTTCATCATGGCGGGAAAAATTTTTGAGAGAATCCACAATTTTGCAGATGCGTTCCGTGCCAATTTTGATAGAATTTAGTAATTTGGGAAGGTCAGTTTCTAAAAAAACGATATCGATTATATCCGCTTCTGTGGCGATTTCTGATGGGGGTTGCGGATAGTATTTTTGATAAAGTTGTAATAATTTTAGCAGACTTTCTACGTATTCTTGCAGATATCTCAAATTACCATGAATAAAAGTGACCGGATTATTTATCTCATGGGCTATTCCGGCGACTAACATACCTAAACTTGACATTTTTTCTGCTTGAATTAGCTGTGATTGTGTTTCCTTAATGTTACTCAAAGCCTGTTTTAAATGTTGTGATTGATTTTGGGATAAAGATGTCAGTTCTTTCTGCACTTCTAGTGATGCTTGAATCTGAATTTTCTGCTGAGTTAATTCTTCCGTCAAGCTTTGAACTTCCCGAATAGCCGTTTGGCTAGTTTGTTGCAAAAACAAAAAATCGGGAGTCAGATCGTGAATTGCAAAGTCTTTCAACTTGACAGCTAATTTGGATAGCAGGCTTGAATCTGGATTCCACACCGAGCAAATAAAGAGGATCACCTGTTCCTCTTTCAGAGCGACCATTTGCCCTTTTAATTTTAGAGAGTTATGCTTCGATTCTAAAATAAACAATGAACGGATTTTTTTCTGAATCTTTAAAATGTCAAAGGCGATCGCTGGCTGATGAATTTGAAAATGCCCATCTATTGGTTCACCTAATAATGGGATTTGATGAGTCCGTTGTAATACTTCCCCAACCTGGACAATTTCCAGATTGTGATTAAATCCTATATGAAATGGAAATATTTCACAAAAAATCTGGGGATTCAGTGTATACAGTGGCTTATTCATGAATATTTTGCAGTCTATTCCGCTCTGTATTCAATCCGAAATGTGTCACGTTCGCATCCTGCTTCACGGGATTCAGTCTGCGTAATATCAACTGCTGTGTGGAAGCGATCGCCCAAACCCTTGACTAACCCGACTACCATGGGTGCCAGACCTTCCCGTGTAGACTGATAATGCAGGTCTATCACATTTTCGGCCACTTCTGTACATTCAAAAGATGGTGGTTGCAACTTAGGGAATTGCACCCCAATCCGAGTATGTAAATCATCGAGATTTTCGAGAAATTCCGGTAATGTATCTCCGGCCATATCTAGTATTTCTTGATAACCCGCAGTAGCCGTAAATTTAACCCAGTATTCGCCAAAGGCTTGCATAATTTCTGCACTAGATAAGCCAAGCTCTTGACTAGCAGATTTAACTAGACGATGAGTCAAATCATCGGGATAAGCTTCTAAAATCAGAAATTGCTGCTCTATAACTTCCGCTTTCTGTTTGATTTTTTCCCAAGTAGCTTCATCAAACAGATCGCATACCATGTCTTGAATCGCACGATTCACTAAACCATACATTTTAACTGCCTCCACTTATACTGATAATTTAGTGTTCATAATCGATCGCAATCGAGCAATTATTTATTGAAACTAAAATTTTGACCGGAAAAATTAAATGTATCATACCACAATTTTTGATGAGGTGGTTACTCATAATTTTTAGTGCTGGTGTAAGTGTTTATTCGTAAGTGTATTTTCTCAGATGTTAATGTATTTTTTGGGTGACACTTACTTAAGTAAACATCGAAGAACTTGATGTCAAAAAACCAGCCAGAGCTTTGGCTCTGACTAGCACCCAAATCGACGTGAGTTCTTTGCCTAGGGCGCTAGAATCTATGGGTGTAAGCGCTCCCTAGTCTAATTGTTCAAGCCAAAATTAAATCACTGCCATCTTTTCATCTGAGTTAATGGGTTCAAATTCAGTCGCTAGAAACTCAGCCACTTGTGCTTCAATTTCATCGCGGACAATCTGACGATACTCGAAAAAATGCTCGATTTGGGCGCAAACGGAGAGATAGCTGCTGACACCACCGGGGTTATGGTAGTACATACTCAACAAATGGCTCCAAAATTGCCAGCGTGTGCTGCGCAGTACGCCTTGTCGCCAGCAAATTGTCAGTAGCGCCCGGATTGTGACCCAGTTAACTTTTTTGCTACTACCTTTGCCTTTTTTGGGATAGGTTGCTTCTCCCAAGAGGCGATAATGACGGTATGTGCGATCGAGAAAACGCTTTGGCTCATATAATTCCCAGAATGCTTCAATATACTCCTGAGCAATGTCTTCGAGGGGTCTCGTCGGCACAAAGTTCATTAAAGTTGTCTGATTGATGTTAGCAGATTCCTTGCGTAGTCGTCCTTCTTTCGCTAACCGATGCCAGAGTGCTGTATCAGGAAGGGCTTGCAGCATACTAAACAGAGCTGTGGGAATTGATGTTTGCTCTACAAACTGGACAATTCGTGCACCAGCTCCTGGTTTTTCTCCATCAAATCCGATGATGAATCCTGCCATTACTCGTATACCTGTGCGAGTGATTCTCTCCACGGCTTCGCTGAGAGAACTCCGAGTGTTTTGGTACTTTTGAGTCAGGGCTAGGCTTTCTTCATCTGGTGTTTCAATGCCTAAAAAGACAGAACCAAAGTTACAGGCGACCATGGCATCCATCAATTCTTGGTCGTTGGCTAAATCTACGGAAGCTTCTGTGGCAAAGGAAAATGGATATTGATGTTCTACCATCCAGGGTAGAAGTTCTTTTAGGAATAGTTTGACGTTGCGTTTGTTGCCGATGAAGTTGTCATCAACCATGAAAATGCTACGCCGCCAACCGAGTTCATAAAGGCGATCTAGTTCTGCTATGATCTGCTCAGGTTTTTTGGTTCGTGGTTTGCGACCATAAAGGACGATAATGTCACAAAATTCGCACTGGAAGGGACAACCGCGTGAGAATTGGACTGACATTTCGGCGTAGGCTTCAAATTCTAGTAAGTCGAATCTGGGGATTGGTGTGCCGGTGACATCGGGTCTTTCGCCACCTGCTCGGAAGATGCCTGAAGTGACTCCGTTGGCGATCGCCTCTACAAATAATGGTAGGGTAATTTCACCTTCATCTAAAATTAGATAGTCAGCACCGGCCATTTTTGCTTCGTCGGGTAATGCTGTGGGATAGGGTCCACCTACGGCAACTTGCTTATTTCTCTGCTTTGCTTCCCGAATTTGGATGAGTAAATCTTCTTTTTGGACAATCATTGCGGAGAGAATCACTAAGTCTGTCCAGGCCCACTCGTCCTCCGTCACTGGACGCACGTTGCGATCGACTAACTTAAATTGCCAATCTTGTGGCAGAATGGCAGCTACTGTGACTAAACCTAGAGGTGGCAGCATTGCCGATCGATTGAGTAAAGCTAGGGTTTTCTCAAAAGACCAGAAACTTTTGGGAAATTGCGGATAGACAAGCAAAACGTTCATTCAAATTCCCCTTAAGTAATAATTTAGTGCAGCTTGTTTATTATTATCACAGGATTATAAAAAATCAACAGAACTTATACACAAAAACTTAAGAAATCGGACACTCCAAAAGCCGTTTCCCTACCCCAAATAATCATGTAGGGACACTCCAAAAGCCGTCTCCTCCGTTGCTTAAAACCCAAGTCCTATTCAAATTAAGGATTGAAAAATCTGGATTCAATCATGAGTTATATCAAATCCGGTAGCATCTGAATGATTCAGATCTCTATTCTCTCCCTCTGTGTCCTCTGTGTTCTAGAAAGGTTAAATCACCTGACGATGCAGCCGG
>RDXH01000378.1 GCA_004292745.1 Oscillatoriales cyanobacterium
GGTGAACAGAAAACGCCCCAAGATAGTCCGAACTTCTTCATTTTTCCAGTCGGGAACTTCGTCGTGAATCGTGGCCATCACGCTTTTATTCAAATCTAAGGCTTCGGCTTGATTCTGTTCAAAGTAACCGGGAATGACGTTATGACCTCCGAATTTAACAGTGCCTTCTGTCGGAGTTTCTGATCCCATAATCATTTTTAACAGGGTGGATTTGCCTGCGCCGTTGGGGCCGAGGAAGGCGATGCGATCGCCTCTTTCAACTAATAAATCCGCTCCCAAAAATAGGATTTTGTCACCGTAGCTATGCACCAAGTCTTCAATTATTACTACTTCGCGGCCACTGCGGGGTGCGGGGGGAAAGCGGAAATGCAAGGTTTTTAAGCCGCCGGTGGGGGCTTCGATGCGTTCGATTTTATCTAGTTGCTTTTCGCGGCTTTTTGCTTGGGTGCTACGAGTGGCGCTAGCGCGGAATTTTTCTACGAATGCTTGCTGTTTTTCTAGTTCTTTTTGTTGGCTTTCGTAGGCGCTGAGTTGGGCTTCTCTGGCTTCGGCTTTTTGCAGTAAATATGAGGAATAGTTGCCGAGGTAAGTGCTGGAAACTCCGCGTTCGGTTTCGACTATTTGGGTGCAGAGGCGATCGAGAAATTCTCGGTCATGGGATACAATTACCATCGGGGTTGTCAGCCCTTTGAGGTAAACTTCCAGCCATTCGATGGTTTCTAAGTCGAGGTGGTTGGTAGGTTCGTCTAACAGCAGGATATCGGGTTTTTGGAGGAGAATTTTACCCAAACTCATCCGCATTTGCCAGCCGCCGCTGAAGGCGCTAACTAGGCGATCGCCATCTTCCGGTTCAAATCCGATTTCTGGTAGAATTTTCTCGATTTGGGCTTCTAAACCGTAGCCATTTAAGCCTTCAAATTTTCTTTGCAAGCGATCCATTTTGTGGATCAGTTCGTCGAGATTTTCTGGGGTGGAGGCTTCCAAGTCTCGATGGACTTGCATTAAGGATTCGTGTATTTCGTTGGCTTCGCTGAAGGCGCGCCAAAATTCTTCTTTGACGGTGCGGGTGGGATCTACTTCAAATTCTTGGGAGAGGTAGGCGATGTGGAGGCTGGCGGGGCGAATGACTTCGCCTGCGGTGGGTTCGATTTCGCCGGCGATGATTTTGAGTTGGGTGGATTTGCCGGCACCGTTGACGCCTACTAAGCCGATGCGATCGCCTGGTTTGACTTCCCAGGTGACATCTTTGAGTACGACGCCTGTGGGATAAATTTTACTGATGTGTTCGAGTCGCAGCATTGTTGTGGGG
>RDXH01000228.1 GCA_004292745.1 Oscillatoriales cyanobacterium
ATCGTTGAAGCGTTATCGAGAGCTTTTGCTAGGTTATGGGAAAACTTAGTAGCAGTAGCCAAAGAAATTTTTGGTTATGTCAAAGAAGCAACACAACGTTATTTAGCTCTCATAGCACAGTTTCTAGACAATAATTGGGATGAAATCGAAACTCAGTTACGCTCTCAATTAGGCTATTCTGCTGATTGGATAATTGCAATTTTCCAAGAAGGAAGGGATGCTTTTCTGCAAATTGCTCATCCTAGAACTTATCAAAATCAGTCATTAATTTTTTCTTTGGGAATTGCTGAAGATCAAGCTCAACTGCCTAGTAGGCAAAATCCAATTGTAACTAGGCTATCTTTATCTTAATCATTTTGCCAATAAAGGAGAATTCTATGGGCTTTTTTCAAAGGACATTTGCATGGGTAGGAAGTTTAATCGATCAGTTAATTGAGTGGTTAGGCAGAGTAGTAGCAGCTTTTATTAATGCGTTGGTCGATTTAATAAAAGCTCTCTGGGAAACAGTTATTGTTACTGCTTTAATAGCTGTCTTTGGTTTGGTAGCTACCTTGTATGTCATTTTATATGCAGGTGCGCTGCTTGGGGAAACAATGATGGAAATCTGGGATCCTGTATATTATACAACTAAACCGTCTCAAGTTTTTGTCTTAGAACAAGCACCTCAAGATTCCCCACTACCTACTAATCGTTCAGAAGCTAAAAGATTAAAACTACAAAATTGGTCTTAATTTCAAGAGGAGTTAACTATGCCGAGTTCTTCTAACAATGAAACTGTATTTTTGAGAATAGGTTTCCGTTCTCCTGAACAGGATGGAAGTTTGACAACTATCGAACTATTTGGCGTACCAGGGAAAACTTGAGTTATCTTTCGGAGAGCTCGTCTTATACCCGAATGTGATTTTGAATATCTGAAAATTTGGCTTTATGACACAGAAACAAAAGATGCTGAAAGAGGTTATCAAATTCCTCAAATAGATGAACGGGACCTAGAAATTACTTCTAATGTTCCTTCTTCTAAATTAGAACTAATCTATGTTTTGGATAATCAGTTAACAGGAACAGAATATGAAAGTTGGGAAAAAATAGCAAGAGAATTATTTACTCCGTTATTTCTAAAGTTGATCGCACCACCTGAACTGCCATCCGAACTCGCGAATAATCCTTTCGTAAAATTAATGGAGGCTAGTCCTTTTGGTAAAGCTCTAGAAATGGTAAATAGCACCTTAGATCCTTACAGCCCTATGAAGCAGAAATTATTTTTCAATGCTTTGATTATCCAAATTGATTAACTCACCTCTTGCACCATTCTTAACAATATCTGATAAACCAGGTTTCTCAAGGAAAAATCTAGGTTTTCAGGTATAGTTAGTTGCAATAAACCCGGTTAGATTGTAAGTCCCAATTAAACTCACAAAGGAGTCAATAACTATGCCAAGATTTGAACCAAAAAATCCCAAACAGGATCAAGCATCAGAATTTCAGGATCGCGTTGAAGATGTCACTGTCTATGGTAATAAACCGAGAGGTTTTGGTGTCTTCATTGAGATGTTTAGAAGACCACAAAAAAACTCAACAATTTTTCCAGAAATTGTCGTAGAAAAATTAGAGCCAATTTGGGAACGTTCAATTGAACCCCTCTTAATTTCAGAGTTTGGTCGCCGTAGCACTTTGTATGTCATCTTTTATCTGGGCGGAAAACGAGATGAAATCATCATGGAAATCTGGGACCCTAATTATATTAATACAAAACAATCTCAAGTTTTCAGCATTGAGGGAGTACCAGAATATGCCACTAGAAATTTTCCGAGAAATCGATCGCAAGCTGAAATAGGTGTTTTGGAAGATTGGAATTAAATTGTTGACAAGATAAAAGGACGTAACAACTATGCCGACAATAAAGCAATTAGGTGCTAGCAATCTAATGATAATGATTACTCGAATAAAAGACTTTATCTACCGAAAAATTTCGGTATTTATAACCTTATTTATCGATGGGGTTCAATTAGGTAATAACGATAAAATTTCTGATATTCTTCCAGAGGTTTTCCTAGAGAAGATATTAAAGCCAAAATGGGAAACAACAATCATGCCGAGTTTAATTGCAAAGTTTGGGCTTGTTGAGACTTTGTATGTAATTTTCTATCTTGGGAAAAATCAAGATGAGATAATCATGGAAATTTGGGACCATAATTATTTTGATGCAAAACCATCTCAAGTTTTCGTTTTTGAGTTGGATGCTGAAACTGTACTCGAACTTAAAAGTGTACTCAAACTTACTGAAAACAGATCGCAAGCGAAAAAATATGCTTTAAATAATTGGAATTAATCTTTTAAAATTTTAATTCCTCTAGCTGTAAGTTAATTTCATAGGATAAAGGAAGATAGCAAATATGCCAAGATTAGATGCTTTTATGAAGGCAGCAGGTGAAACGGTAAACGCTAATGATATAAGCGAAAATTCACCACCAACCGCTAACAAATCCCAAGAAGAACCAGAAAAAGATGAGGATTCAAAATCTAAAATAGATTTTAATCTTTATTTGAGAGATGCCAAATATACGCTAAATGATGTAATTTTGTCAGAAACTACTAAGCATCAAGTAGATTTAATCTTGGCTGAAATAGAGTATCAAGATTTAATTTATCAAGAGTGGGGAATGGCAGAAAAGCACAAATTAGATAAAGCTCTTTCTGTTAAATATGTTGGTGAAACTCCTAAAAATATTCGAGGTGCTTTTGATTTTGCCACGCAAAATAATGCAGTGTTATTTTTTGATGAAGCTGATTCTTTCTTGGGTAAACGACTAGAGAATGTTACTCAATCAACGGATACAGCAGTTAATTTGACCCGCAGTGTGATGATTAAACAATTATCAGCTTATGAAGGTGTTGTGATTTTTGCTACTAACTTAATTCGCAATTATGATGCTGCATTTATTAGTAGAATCCGCTGGAAAGTTCAGTTTGATTTACCTAATGAAGGAGCAAGAGAAAAAATTTGGGAAGCACAGATACCGAGCAAACTTCCTTTAGCCGATTCCGTCAACTTTGCTGAATTAGCCAAAGAATTTGATGAAATTTCAGGTAGAGATATTAAAAATGCTGTGTTTCAAGCTGTAGTTGCTGCTGCTAGAGAAAAAAAACCTAAAGAGGAAAAGCGTGTTACTCAATCTTATTTGTGGGAAGCAATTACCGAAATTGTTAAGGCTAATAAGGCTGCTTCTAAGCAACAAGTAACTCTTACTCCTGTTGAGGGTGATGTTCCTTTACCAACTCCAGCTAATAACCTATCTCTCGATCAGAGTGCTTCTCAGTCATCTTAATATTAATATTAATCAGATAAATTATACTCATTTATATGGATATATTCCATATAAATCGGGTTTTTTACCAAAAAAATACTCGATTGTAGCCTTTAATCTCGGTTAAAAACCCGGTTTATTTGGTATTGATGCATCCAAGACTGTAAGGGTAAACTGTACTGGTGCCGGACGAAAACTTTGTTGAATTGAAAGAGATAATCGGCTACTGTATTACTTGAAAGTTTTCTCTTGACAACAAATGAATAAATTGCTCCTCACTTTACTGGTAAGTCCGACGCTGTTTGGGTCTGTGATGTCTTTGAACGTGATGGTAAATCCCGTTCGCGCCGAAACTCCAGACGGGCCGACTAATGCGGCCAACTGCGTCAAATCGCCCCACACTCAGCGCTTGACTTGCGTTCGGCTTCCAGGCAAAGCTGCTGCTGTCAATTCTAAACCGAAAATCAGTTGGCAGCGCCAGGGTGACGAACCGATCGCGATGTTGGACTTTACGGAAGAAGAAAGCGATGCAGCGGTGGCGTTATATGGTTGTGACTGCCCACTTTGTCTCAATTCGCTGCGCCAGTTGCGGGGTTTGCCGCCACTAGCGAGTTAAGCGCGATCGCACTTAATTTTAGCCATAAAGCGCGATCGCCCGAAGTTATACCAATTTCATAAAGTAGCGCTACATATCTACCCCCCCAACCCCCCCTTAGTAAGGGGGGGCTAAGAACTACATCTGTAGTATGAATTTAGGAAAATAGTATTACTTCCGTGCGATCGCCCAAACTACCAAGGTATAATATGAACGAAGTAAACCGCTACGAATGAATCATGCCCGCAAACACCGCGCTACCCGCAGCCCTAGCCAAAATAGTCCAGCGCTTTCAGCGACACGCCGATCCGAAACAGCGCTACGAACAACTGCTATGGTATGCTAAGCGACTCCCAGCATTTCCCGAAGGCGACAAATTGCCGGAAAACAAAGTTTCTGGCTGCGTGTCGCAAGTTTATATTACTGCAAATTTGACAGACGGAAAAGTTTTGTTTCAAGGAGATTCTGATGCTCAGTTAGTCAAAGGATTAGTCGGCTTACTTGTGGAAGGTTTGAGTGGCTTAACTCCCGCTGAAATTGTTAACGTTACCCCAGATTTTATTCAAGATACGGGATTGAATGTGAGTCTGACTCCTTCCCGCGCCAATGGATTTTATAACATCTTTCAAATGATGAGAAATAAAGCACTTGCTTGTGAATTGAGCCAGCAAGTCGCCGCCAATTAAAAACCTAAACAGCCATGACTCAAACTACAGATTTAACAAAAACTAATTCTGCTAACTACCCCGGCACTGTTAAAGAATATCTCTGGCCGTGGAAAGAAACCTCAATTAAAGTTGTTTACGAAACCACAGGAGAGGGAACTCCTGTCTTGTTATTGCCGGCATTCAGTACGGTTTCGACGCGGGGAGAAATGCGTCCTTTAGCAGAATTATTGTCTCCCCATTTTCAAGTTGTGACTGTCGATTGGCCTGGTTTTGGCGATTCATCTCGCCCGCGGACGGACTATGAACCGTCATTATATCATCAATTTTTGACAGATTTTGTGGGGGCAATTTTTAATAGTCCTGTGGCGGTAATTGCAGCGGGTCATGCTGCGGGTTATGTGATGGCATTAGCGCAATCTAAACCTCATGTTTGGTCAAAGATTGTGTTGGTGGCACCAACTTGGCGCGGGCCTTTGCCGACGATGAGCAAACAGCAGAGTGGCTGGCACTCTATTGTGAGAGAATTAGTCCGATCGCCCATTCTCGGACAATTCCTATATAAACTGAATACTGCGCCGTCTTTCCTCAGTTTCATGTACCAGCGCCACGTCTACGCGGATGCGGCTAAAGTCACAGCGGATTTCATTCACGGTAAATGGCAAGTTACGCAGCAACCAGGTGCTCGGTATGGTTCGGCTGCTTTTGTGACTGGTGGTTTAGATCCGGTAAAAACGCGATCGGAATTTACGGATAAGTTTCAACAATTAGCAATGCCGGTAATGGTTGTAATTGCTGAAAATGCGCCTCCCAAATCTAAGGCTGAAATGGAAGTTTTAGCGGAATTATCTGGTGTTGAATCGCGGGTGATTCCTGGTTCTTTGGGGACTCACGAAGAGAATGCCGTAGATTTGGCGAAGGTGATTAAATCTTTTATTTGAGAGGATTAAGAGGGATTGAACCACAGAGGGCGCAGAGAACGCAGAGAGAAGAGATGAGGGGATGAATGTAAGCTGTTTTTTGATGTTAGTTTGGATTTTTTGCTATGGGTTTTGTCTCCCAGTCTATGCTGTGGGATATCCGCAGTTTCCTGATTCACAAAAGAGCATAATTGAAGGTGCGATCGACTTTCACATCCATTCTTCTCCTGATGTGATTCCCCGCCGAATTGATGATTTTGAAGTCGCTAAATTAGCTGCTAGGGCGAAGATGAAAGCGGTGGTATTGAAAAATCATTTTGGGAGTACAGCAGCCCGCGCAGTTTTGGTTAATAAGATAGTACCAGAAATCCAAGTTTTCGGAGGTGTTGTTCTCAATCATTCTGTCGGTGGGATGAATCCTCAAGCGGTGGAAGCTATGCACCGCATCGGTGGCAAATATGGTAAAGTAGTATGGCTACCAACTGTTGATGCTGATTGTCATTTGAGGGCTTTTCACCAGCCGGGAAGGGGGATTAAAGTTGCAGAAAATGGCAAGGTTTTACCGGAGACAGAAGCGGTATTGCAGATGGTAGTTAGAGAGAATTTGGTGTTGGAAACTGGTCATATTTGCCCGGAAGAGGTGATGGCTGTTGTAGAGCGATCGCACTTGCTCAACATTAAGAACATCCTGATTACTCACGCCATGGCTGATGTACCCGGTTTGTCCCTAGAAAATATGCAAACAGCCGCCCAGATGGGAGCTTTCTTAGAACTCGCATTTGTCAACGATTTGATGGGAGAAAATGCGGCGGATGACGGACATAAAAACTGGCATCATGTTTCAATTACCAAGATGGCGGCCGCGATTAAGCTCATCGGTGCGGAGCATTTTGTGCTCAGCACCGATTTGGGGAGAAAACCCGATCCTTTACCTACGGAAGGTTACAAAATATTTGTCAAAAAGTTAAGGAGTGAAGGCATTTCTCAGCGGGAAATAGATTTAATGATGACCCAAAATCCTGCTGTTTTGTTAGGAATTACCTGATTTAACTTAACCCTTCAATCAACAAATTACGAGCAGTTTGTAAGGCAGAATCTAACTTGCTTGCATCGCGTCCTCCAGCCTGGGCTAAATTCGGCCGCCCGCCACCTTTTCCACCACAAATTTGAGCAATTCCCCCAATAAATTTTCCGGCTTGCAATCCTTTTTTGTTGACTTCTGGACTAAAAGCTGCTACCAAACTCACTTTGTCTGCTTCGGGAATAGAGGCCAAAACTACAGCACTATTTCCTAGTTTTTGCTGTAACCTTTCTGCGGCAGTTTTTAAGGCTTCTGTATCCACATCTCCCAATTGCGCCACAATGATTTTGAATTCGCCAATGGACTCAGCCTGGGCTAACAATTGGTCAGATTTAGCAATGGCTAATTCTGACTTCAAAGCAGCCAATTGTTTCTGAGTATCTTTCAATTCATTCTGCAAATTAGTGATGCGATTTGGCAATTCTTCGGGTTTGGCCTTAAATCGATCGCCTAAATCGCGCACTACCTTATCCCGCACATTCAAATAGTCCAACACAGCTTGACCAGAAACTGCCTCTATTCTGCGAACTCCCGATGCTACACCAGCCTCGGAAATTATCTTGAATAACCCAATTTCTGCGGTGTTGTTGACGTGGGTGCCGCCGCACAATTCCATTGAAACACCAGGGAAATCAATCACTCGCACGACATCGCCGTACTTCTCGCCAAACATGGCGATCGCACCTTTTTCTCTGGCTTGGGCGATCGGCATTTCTGCAACTTCTGCAATATGCGCCTCTGCAATCCAACCATTAATTTTATCCTCAATTTGCTCCAACTCTGCCACAGTCACAGCCCGTGGAGAATTGAAATCAAATCGCAATCTATCAAAGGATACCAAGGAACCTGCTTGGGAAATAGAATCATCCACAATTTGCCGCAAAGCTGCTTGCAATAAGTGAGTTGCTGTGTGATTTGCCTGCACTCGGCGACGACTACTATTATCAATTTTGGCAGTGATACTATCCTCAACTCTCAGGGTGCCTCGTTCCACAATCCCGAAGTGTACGAAGAAATCAGACTCTTTTTTGACATCCTCAATCCTCACCAACAAACTCTCTGAATTTTCTCCCTCTGCGCCGGGGCGCTTTAAATAACCCTTATCCCCAATTTGTCCCCCAGATTCAGCATAAAATGGTGTCCGATTCAACACAACTTGTACCTCGGTTCCCGCCACTGCTTCTGTCACAGATTTGCCGTTGACTAAGATAACTTCCACCTTAGCTAAACTCGACAATTCCCCATAGCCAACAAACTCTGTGCCTTGGATGGTTTCCGCTAATCGATCCAGGGAACCTTGGACGGTTAAATCAATGGTTTGATGGGCATCTTTGGCGCGAGTTTGCTGTTCCTTCATGGCTGTTTCAAAGCCATCTAAATCGACAGTTATTCCATATTCTTCTGCTATTTCTTGGGTCAATTCTAAGGGAAAACCGTAGGTATCATAAAGGGTGAAAGCATCTTGACCAGAAATCTCTATGGTGGGTTCGGCATCTTGCCCGCCCTCAGCAACCACCAGGTTAGATGCCTTTTCTAGAAGAGCTTTTTTGACAATTTCTGATAACAGTTTCTCTCCCCGTTCTAAAGTCTTGAGAAACTGAGATTCTTCCCTTGCTAGTTCGGCTTTAATTGCTGCTTCTCGCTGACGGACGTTGGGATAAGCTGCTTCGTTCAGGGCGATCGCACTTTCTGCCACCCGCACCGTAAATTCTTCTGCAATCCCAATCAGCCGCCCGTGGCGTACTACCCGGCGAATTAATCGACGCAAAATGTAACCTCTACCTACATTTGAGGCCCGAATTTCATCGGCAATCATGTGTACCACAGCTCGAATATGGTCGCCAATTACTTTAAGGGAAACTTTGGTTTTTTCGTCGCTATTTGCGTATTCAATTCCGGCAATTTCGGCGACGGATTGAATGATGGGTAAAATCAAATCTGTTTCGTAATTATTGGGGACTTTTTGGAGGATTTGCGCCATCCGTTCTAATCCCATGCCCGTATCAATATTTTGATTTTGCAGCGGTGTTAAATTTCCTTCTGCATCTTTATTGTACTGCATGAATACCAGGTTATAAAATTCGATAAATCTGGTATCGTCTTCTAGGTCGATCTGGTCGCCTCTTTCTGGGTGGAAATCGTAGTATATTTCGGAACAGGGACCGCAGGGTCCGGTGGGGCCTGATTGCCAGAAATTGTCGGCTTCTCCCATGCGTTGAATGCGCCCTGCGGGAATGCCGATGTCGTCGCGCCAAATCCCAAAGGCTTCGTCATCTTCTCGGAAGACGCTAACTACTAAGTTTTCTGGGCTTAAACCGAAGACTTCGGTGGAAAGTTCCCAAGCCCAAGCAATGGCTTGTTTTTTGAAGTAGTCGCCGAAGCTGAAGTTTCCCAACATTTCAAAAAATGTGTGGTGACGGGCGGTGCGGCCGACGTTTTCGATGTCGTTGGTGCGGATACATTTTTGGGATGTGGTGGCGCGGGGAGATTCGGCAGTGCGCTGTCCCAGAAATATTGGCTTAAATGGTAGCATTCCGGCGATCGTCAGCAATACTGTCGGATCTTCTGGCACTAAGGAGGCGCTGGGTAAGATTTGATGTCCCCGCTGGGCATAAAATTCCAGGAATGTTTGACGAATTTGGCTACCGGACAGAAACTTAGGAGAAATAGACATGACAAAACACTTAAGTATGTAAAGATGTAGCAACAATAGAACTTACCAAATACTTGGGTTTAGTGCGATTCGTTGGATAGAAACCAATTCTATCAAAGAATTGGGGGATTATCCTCTAGTTATAAAACTAGAAACTTAATAACCATGTGGGTGAAGGTCA
>RDXH01000229.1 GCA_004292745.1 Oscillatoriales cyanobacterium
AAAAAACCTTGCAATGGTGGATTTCTCAGTATTTCGTCTGCAATGTTAGCTGCTTCAATTTCGTCAACTGGTAGATTTTTGTCAAACATAAAAGCAAGCAAATCATCTTTATTGCCTTCGTTGTCTAAAATATTCAGAATTCCACGAGTCATTTGAAAATCGGCTGTTCTTTCGGCACTCACGTAAACTGTATGCAAAATATTCAGCGTTGCAGTTCGGATCGTACTGTTGTCTGTCTTTTCATAAACAAAGATAATCAGTGAATATCCCAGCCCAAAAATCTTTTGCCTTGCAGATTTGAAAGGACATGACGACTGTGGTTGCCTAACGCTTGTTACTTTCACGTCAACCAATATTCCTGGGAAATCGATGCCGCTTGCTGAATTGCCATCTATAAATTCATATTGCTGCTTGAGATAAAGTCTGAACTTTTGCTCCAAATATGTCCCAACAGCCTTTCCGTCTGTGATGCCATAAAGCAGAGGTTCTGGGTGTTGAGACTCGGCGGCTGAGAATATTGCGGCCTCAGAACAAAGGATTTCTGCGGTCAAAGTTGTCATTTTGATGAATCACCAGATTATTTAATTTGCTAAGAAGGTAAACAGTATCATTATTCTTTGCCACTCTTAAGATTCTATCCATCAGCATCGCTGGGATAACCAAATTGGTCGGGTAATTCAGCAGAGGTAATTTGCAGAATCTCTAGCAACTTCTTGTATTGGATAGGCGTTAGCTTCGGTACGGATCGCCCCGATTCCCAGTTCCTTACCGTCGCTTCCGTAACGCCAAGTGCTTCCGCTAGCTGCTTTTGAGTCAAAAACCGCTGAACTCTCAGTCGCATTAGGGGCGATCGCTCGGCTCTTTCTGAGACTTCCATAGGCTATTCGTTACTTTATGTTAAATAATGTACGTTTTTATTAAATAGATTGACGTATACCGTTATTCAATTTACGCTTAATCAATAAAGATTAGACAGCACCAGCTAAGCGACTTGTGCTGTAGGGGAATTGCTGTCTTTTCTTCAACTTGTTATTGTACGCGGTTTTACCGTGACAAAGCATCAAACCTATCCAAAATTATTCGTCAAAGCTATGTTGCAAGATTCATCATCGAACCAAACATCGCCCAATGAAGCAGTCCGTCACATCATCATCGGTTCACCGCTGGGAGTACGCCGAACTATCCACCAACTGCACGCATTGCGGTACGAGGAAGCTGTTCGTTGGACTCATCCAATCGCCATTCCTGACGATCGCATCATCATTACACCGGAACATGGAGAAATCATGAGTCTGTTAGTCAAATTAATCCGGCTACAGTGAATTCTTAAAAAAACAGAGGGCGGGTTTTGCATAAAACTAAACTGCAAAAGTCAAATTTTATGCTCTCAACCCGCCCTCGCAAAACTCTATTTAATAAGCGTCTTGCAATTCGTAGAAATCAGGGGAAATGTAATCTTTCCGCAGCGGCCAGCCTACCCAATCTTCGTTCATCAAAATCCGTTTCAGATTCGGATGTCCTTCATAAACTATGCCGTACATATCGTAGGATTCCCGTTCTTGAAAATCCACTGCTTTCCAAATCCAGTAGACTGATGGCACTCTCGGATCTTCGCGGGGAATGAATACTTTGACGCGGACTTCTTCGGGGTGGGAAGCATTGTCCGTCAATTTAGCCAAGTGGTAGACGCTGACTAAATCTTGTCCAGGGCCTTGGTCGTAGGCGCACTGGCACTGCATATAATTGAACCCGTAGGCGTACAGTGCTGTTGACATGGGAATTAAGAAGTCGCGATCGACCTTTAAGATCTCCACACCCAAATTATCCGCCGCTAAAGCTTCGTGTTCAAAGCCATTCTGAGTCAGCCACTGGGAAACCTTCCCGGCTTCAACAATTGAGGTTTCTGTCTCAGCCACGTTCTACCTCCTGTGTTTGTGATGCAAGCAGGGCTGGTGGTACGGGCATTCCCATAGCTTCCGTCAATTCCTTCGGTGGCGCCATCCGGCCGGGAATTGACAAATATTTGCCGTCCAAAATGTCATCTACTACCTTCATTTTGTGGGGTCTGGTGTAGTAGCGGTGGGTGGGCTGCAAGTTGCCGCGTTCTTGCATAGAATCGTTGGCGATTTTTTTCCGCAGTTTGACGATCGCGTCAATAATCGCTTCTGGGCGGGGGGGACAACCTGGTATGTACACGTCTACGGGGATTAGTTTGTCAACGCCTCTGACTGCTGTGGGGGAGTCTACGCTGAACATTCCGCCGGTGATCGTGCACGCGCCCATCGCGATCACGTATTTGGGTTCGGGCATTTGTTCGTACAGCCGCACCAAGATGGGGGCGTACTTCATGGTGATCGTACCGGCGGTGATTAGCAAGTCGGCTTGTCGTGGGCTCGATCGCGGTACTAGGCCAAAGCGATCGAAGTCAAAGCGCGAACCAATCAAAGCTGCAAATTCGATGAAGCAGCAAGCCGTGCCGTAAAGCAGCGGCCACAGACTCGAAAGTCTCGCCCAATTATAGAGGTCATCAACCGTAGTTAGGATGACATTCTCTGATAATTCCGAGGTGACTTCCGGCCGACTCGCGGGGTTGACAATTAGGGATTTTTGTGATTTGTCAGAACTTAAGACCATTCCAAGGCTCCTTTGCGCCATGCATAGACAAGAGCAATAACGAGGATCGTGATAAAAAACAAGGCTTCGATAAAAGCCAACAGTCCTAGCTGGTTGAAAGCAACCGCCCAAGGATAGAGGAAGACGGTCTCTACATCAAAGATGACGAAGACCAGGGCGAACATATAATATCGGATGTTGAACTGAATCCAGGCTCCGCCGATCGGCTCGACGCCAGATTCGTAGGTGGTCCGTCGGTCGTAGGGACGACTTTTGGGCCGCAGTACCTTCGCCGCCGTGAGGGCGAGGATAGGGACTAGGCTGGAAATTAACAGGAAGCCTAAGAAATACTCGTAGCCGCTAAGTGCAAACACGGTGAATAATTACTGCCTCTGTGAAAGGGTTCTGTAACTTGTCTTTACATTATATAGATTCTGGGTAGCTAAAATTACGAGTTAGTTGAGATTTATCGCCCATGTTCTGCAATAATTTTTAATGTATATTTTAAGATTAGCTAGCCTATTCTTTTCGATCTATGAGCGATCAAGCCACTGAGACTAAAAACCTCGATCGGCACGAGTGTCGCGCCTGCGGCTACGTCTACGATCCGAAAAAAGGGAATCCTAAAAATGACATCGCCCCTGGCACAGCTTTTGAAGATTTGCCCGCTACTTGGGTGTGTCCCGTTTGCGCGGGCCGCAAGTCGGTCTTTCAAAATCTGGGTCAGATGGAAGGAGTATCGGGATTTAAGGCAAATCAGCGCTACGGTGTCGGCGTCAACGGCATGACCGAAGGTCAGAAAAGTTTACTGATTTTTGGCGGCTTGGTCGTTGGTTTCTTGTTTTTACTTAGTATGTATGGTTTGCAGTAAGACGATTGTGAGATTTTGGCAACGAATTGTAATTTTATTGAGTGCGGCACTCATCTGTGCCAGTTGCAGCACCATTGGTTCTGTGAGTTACAACCCTTGGCAGGTAATTTCCTTGCCGACATCCGCTAATTTGCAGGATATTGCTTTTACGGGCAATGGTCAGCACGGCTGGGTTGTGGGTTCTGAGGCGACTCTGTTTGAAACTGTTGACGGCGGCTCTAATTGGAAACCGATCGCCCTGGATATCGACGATACCAGGTCGCGTTTTTCTGCGGTGAGTTTTTCGGGTTCCGAAGGCTGGATAGTCGGTCAGCCTTCAGTTTTGCTCCACACAGATGATGAGGGCAAATCTTGGACTCGGATTGCTTTGAGTTCTCAGTTACCGGGTTCTCCCAGTACGATCGTCGCCCAGGGCCCCAACTCGGCAGAAATGACCACGGATGTGGGGGCGATTTACCGGACGACTGACGGTGGCAAAAATTGGAAAGCTGTCGTTCAGGATTCCTTTGGAGTCGTTCGCAATATCAACCGTTCTGAAGACGGACAGTATGTTGCGGTTTCCTCCAAGGGCAATTTCTATTCCGTGTGGAAACCAGGACAGAATACTTGGGAACCTCACAACCGCAATAGTTCTCGTCGCTTGCAAAATATGGGCTTTACCAAGGATGGGCGTTTGTGGATGCTCGCCCGTGGTGGTCAAATTCAGTTTAGTGACCCCTCTAATCCTGAAGGTTGGGGAAAACCGTTTTTTCCCGATCGCAAAGCGAGTTGGGGTTTACTAGATATGGCTTACCGGACTGATAATGAAGTTTGGGTAGCCGGCGGCGGCGGCAATTTGCTGTGCAGTTTGGATGGCGGGAAAACTTGGCAAAAAGACCGCGAAGTAGAAGATGTTCCTGCTAATTTTTACAGGATTGTCTTTATGGGCCCAGAACGCGGATTTGTGATCGGCGCGAACGGTACTCTACTTAAATATCAAGGTTCCACGCAAGCTGCTTGATAGTAGAATAGTGATAGAGATTGTCTGTCGATTTGTTGAAAGGAGAATTTGAGATGGCCGGTACAACTGGAGAACGTCCCTTTGGTGACATTATTACAAGTATCCGTTATTGGGTAATTCACAGCATCACCATTCCAGCTTTGTTTATTGCTGGATGGCTGTTTGTGCAGACTGGTTTGGCCTATGATGCTTTTGGCACTCCTCGCCCTAACCAGTATTTCACCCCGCAACGGGAAGAAGTGCCGATTATTTCGGATCGCTTTGAAGCTAAAAAACAAGTAGATCAGTTCATTGCCAAGTAATTTAACAAGGAGTTAGAAAAAATGACTGGCAGAACCCCCAACAATGAGCCGATTTCCTATCCGATTTTTACGGTGCGGTGGTTGGCAGTTCATACTTTAGGTGTCCCAACTCTTTTCTTTTTGGGCGCGATCGCAGCAATGCAATTTATTCAACGATAGATAGGAGTTTACAATGCCTGAGCGCGTTCCTAATCCCAATGAGCAGCCTGTTGAATTAAACCGGACTTCTCTTTATTTGGGTTTGTTGCTGATTTTTGTTTTAGGTATTTTGTTTTCCAGTTATTTCTTTAACTAACTGGTGTTTCAATTTGATGTCGATTAAAGGCAGTTTGACAAGGCCTGTAAGAATTACCATTTGGTAGTTTCTTGATAATCCC
The DNA here is from genome assembly GCA_004292745.1 of Oscillatoriales cyanobacterium. Classification (GTDB taxonomy): domain Bacteria; phylum Cyanobacteriota; class Cyanobacteriia; order Cyanobacteriales; family Microcoleaceae; genus Microcoleus; species Microcoleus anatoxicus. The sequence goes on from RDXH01000229.1 coordinate 5,164, forward strand.
TGCTCCCAAAAGCCGGGAAGTCTTAATTAGTTGTGAATTAGTGAGGTTATGGCTATGTCTAGTGGTGGCAGAATTCCTTTGTGGCTAGTAGCTACTGTAGCTGGCCTCGGTGCTCTAAGCATTTTGGCTCTTTTCTTCTACGGTGCTTATGCCGGTTTAGGTTCTTCGATGTAAGGAGAATCCGACGTACTTTATGCGTCTAACCCCCCTTGTTTAAGCAAGGGGGGTTTTATTTATCAAAAAATTGGGTAATGTTAATTCCGGTTTTATCGGAATTATTAAACCTTACTAGGACACAGAGGACACAGAGAAAGAGAAGAGAGAAATAATAATTCCGATGTCAACGGATTTGATATAAAAACCCCGTTTTTCAATAGGGCTTTCCCTCTATCATTGTCGATCTTAAAAACTAAACTGCGTCCGCAAATTGCCTACAAAAATAGTCGGATTGTTGTCAAAATTATTGGCATTACCAATCACATAAAGTGCCGGCACAATCGAAATATTGTCCGTAAGTGGCAAATAGTAATTGGCTTCAATTTCATACTGAGTACCTCCATTGCCGCCCCCAGAAACTAGAAATCTGCGACCGCCAGTAACATCGAAGGGTACTAAAAATGACATCGTAAACAAAGCGCCTTTTTTGATTAAATCGGGAAACGCTACTCCTAACTGATAAGATTGAGTTTTAATCGTGCCATCAGGTCGATTAGTTCTGGGAAATATATTGGTTTCGCCGTAGCCATAGCGACCGAACAGACCGAAACGGCGACTGACAGACCAATCGAAATTGAAACTAAAAGTATTCGCAGTAGCATCGCCAACTTTCCCGCCGAAACCGTCATCGGCCAAACCATTAATCGGTCTACCAACCGGGGCACCAATTAGTCCGCCTATTTGTCGAATGTTGGAACGAGAGTAGAGAAAGCGCAAATTTGCCCGATCGCTCGGACTAAAGGTTAACTCAACGGTACTCGTATTCGTCCCATTAAACAAGCCTTGAGATGGATTAGAAGCTGAGTTAAATACGGAAGAAGGTAAAAATTCCATACTCTCCCCCAAATAACCGAAACCCAGTTTAAATTGGCGACTCAGTTCCCACAAAGCCAAAGCACCAGCACCGCGTTTAGTAGCAGTTAACAAGGTGCTGTTGTTAGAATTAAAGCTACTTGCACCATCGACAAAAAAGTTAAATTTATTGTTGTCAAAGTACCGATAAAAATTAATTCTTGGGCCGATTACTAATTGTAATTTGTTAGTAACTGGAAACCGATAGGAAAGTTCTCGCAGGATTACTTCATTAGGATTACTTCCTGATGTTTGATCCAGAAACGGAGTTCCAAATGTATTGAACAAACCCGCAGAAGTAAATTGATTGGCTGGGGAATTGCCATTACCTACTGCTAATTGTGTTATCAACTGGTCTTTACCAGTAAAGGAAGTATTCAAAGTCAACCAAACTAACTGACTGAAGGTAACTTCTGGGTTGTCTACTTTCTGCACAATTGGTCTATTTGTAACTGGGTCTCTTCCGGCAGGACGAATCGGTAAAGCAGCTTTTTGGTCGGTAGTTTCTACTCGAATTTTATCATTTGCCCAAGCTCCCGTCACGTTGAACCAGGCAAATCCACTGAGTTTAGTTGTAGTCGAAAATTGGTTGGCTTCTAGTTCGGAAGTACGTGCTTCTAAAGCATCAACTCGTCCCCTTAATGTCGCCAATTCGGCGGCAAAGTCTTCTTGCAATTTTTGGACTGCAAGTAAATCTTCTTTCTTGACTAAATTCGCGGTTGATGTACCAATTTGTTTGGTGATTTGGTCTAAGCAGGCGTTTAATCCCGCAGCAAATTCGTAGCGAGTCATGGCCCGGTTGCCGCGGAATGTACCATCGGGATATCCCGCAATACAGCCGTATCTTTCTACCAAGGATTGTAAGGCGCCAAAAGCCCAGTCTGTTGGTCGCACGTCAGAGAGTTGGGAAACAGATGTGACTTGTGCTGAGTCTTGTTGTATGCTGAGGTCATCAGCGCTGCTAGTCTCGCTGCTAAGATCGGCAACTGCGCCAACTTCAGAAACTTTTTGAGACTGAGGAAAGTTTGTAGTTTCTAACTCTTTTGGGGGCAATTCACGGATTGTCCCCATTATTTTGGGTTCTATGGTTGCGACTGTCTCTGCTGTCTGTGTTGGTGCTAAAGTGCGATCGACTACCGAGTCAATCTCTGTAATTGTCCCCCTAAACTGGGATGGTTCCAACTCAACCACTTTCTGGGTTTGCTCTGAGGAAATCCCCTGGACGCTACTACTTTCTAGCGCAAGTTCTGGATTTGAGTTATCCTGAACTTGAGCAATGGTGGCGATCGGACTCAAAGGCACTGCGAGACCAGAAATCAATAAAGACAACCACAAGACTGGAAACGAATTTGTATTGTTCGCCATCACACTCACACCACTTATCATAAATTTAGAAAGCTTAACTTAACAGGAAATGCGCAATTACAATGTAGCAATTGATACTAAAAATTTTAACAAGGAAAGCTGAAACCCTTGATTTTACTAAATGATAACCATTAGTTATCACCTTAAATACGAGAAAACTTCCGACTAAAAAAACCAGATTTTTCAGCAAATTTACGGAATTATAAGTAGAAGGAAGAAGGAAGAAGTCACCCCCCCCAGCCCCCCACCCCCCCCTACCCCCCCCAAGGGGGGATGGGGGAAATTCAGGAAGAAGGAAGAAGACTTATGCAG
>RDXH01000230.1 GCA_004292745.1 Oscillatoriales cyanobacterium
TATAGATGAAAATCCCTTGTTGGAAAAATCAATCTACTCGAAATTTTCCAGCGATCGCCCTTTTTCTGACATTCCGTACATTTCGTACATTAAACCAGAGACTATTCTGGAAAAGAGGCAACTGATACCCGATCGCGCCCAGCTTTTTTAGCTCGATAAAGTGCCTCATCGGCGATCGCAATCAGCGTCCCAGACTGCGACATCGGTGCGGGAATACAGCAAGCGACACCCAAACTCAGCGTCACATATTCGCCAACAGCAGACTTAGCGTGAACTATCTGCAAATTCCGCACTTCTTCGCGGATAAATTCCGCCACGCAAGCAGCACCTTGAATATCCGTATTCGGCAAAACTACTACAAATTCTTCGCCACCGTAACGCGCCACTAAATCAGCCGAACGTTTTACCGAACGCTGAAGCACAGTAGCCACTCGTCGCAAACATTCATCCCCCGCTTGGTGGCCGTAGGTATCGTTGTAAAGCTTGAAATAATCGATATCGCACATAATCAAAGACAGCGTAGCTTCTTCCCTCGCCAAACGCCGCCATTCAGTATCGAGATATTCATTAAAACACCGACGATTTTTTACCTGAGTTAAACTGTCATAGGTTGCTAAATAATGCAAGGCTTCATTCACCGTTTCTAACTGCTGTTTTTGCTCCTGCAACTGACGGTTGAGCGCTACCAACTGCTGTTCCGCCGCGTGCGATCGCAACAAATTTCTCACCCTCGCCAGTAATTCTCTTTCATCAAAAGGCTTAGAAATATAATCATCCGCACCAGCATCCAAACTTTCAATCCGAGCTTCCATCCCCGTGCGAGCTGTCAAAAAAATGACCGGAGTTGAACTCAATTCTGCTGTATTCCGAATTTCTTTCAGTAAATGCAACCCGTCTTGTCGGGGCATTATTTGGTCGCTGATAATTAAATTTGGTCGCAATATTTTGGCAGTTTCTAAACCTTCTACTCCGTCGCGGGCCACAGCCACTCGGTAATGAGGAGTGAGTAAAGTTTGCAAGTAAGCCAGCAAAAAATAGTTGTCTTCTACTAGCAGTAACAGCGGTAACTCTCGGCAGTCATCGACATATTCGGCTGCGTTTTTTGGCGACTGCGAACTATTAGTTTCAGCTAGAAGGCATTCCGACGCGATCGCTGTGAAATTTTCCCGACTCCAGGGGGAGTTCCCAAATCCCTTGAGTCCCCCCAGTTGAACGATCGCACCCACCAACTGATTTAGCTCCACGGGCTTGGACAAATGTTTCTGAAAACCCGCTTGCTGAGCCCATGTTGCATCATCTTCCGCCACACCAGCAGTCAGCGCCACCGCCGGCAGCAATTCCCTGCGCTCAGAAATTTCCATCGCTCTGACGCGACGAATCAAATCCCAGCCCTCTGCTTCCGGTATCGCCAAATCGCTCACCAACACGTCAGGCCAGGATTTTGCTAACTCTGCCATTACTTCGGGAACGCTACGGACTGCTGTTACCTTTGCTCCCAATGCTTCTAAGGCCGAAATCAAATATTCCCCGCTCTCGGCGCTATCCTTCACCAGCAGCACTTGCTTTCCGGCTAAGGCTTGGGGAACTGATGAGTCTTGATTTTTCCTGTTACCTGGTACATTCTGGTGATTGACCATGGGTAGCTGCACCCCAAAGGTCGCCCCCTCACCAATACCAGGACTCGAAGCCCACACAGTTCCTCCGTGGAGTTCCACCAACTGGCGTACAATCGACAGCCCCAAACCCAGACGGTTTTGTTCCTTACTATTCCAGTTATCTCCGGGGCGGAAGTAGTCAAAAATGTGGGGCAACAATTTGGCATCGATCCCGCAACCCCTATCCCTGACTTGAATCAGCACCCCCGACGGGACATACTCCATCATGATTTGAACTACCCCCGCCGCCGATTTCGGGGTAAATTTGATCGCGTTGGAAAGCAGGTTCCAGATTATTTGCTGCAAGCGTTCTGCATCTCCCAAAATATAGTCGATGGCGGGATCGAAAGATTTTTCTATTTGGATGTTTTTGGCATCTGCTGCGGGATGGAGAATGTCGATCGCCGATTCGATCGCTGATGGGAGGTGGACTCGAACCATGTTGAGCCGTACTTGACCTCGCAGCAGCCGCGACAGATCTAGGAGATTGTCTATTTGCTGGTTTTGTATCTGAGCGTTGCGCTCGATGATTTCCAAAGCCCTACTGGTAGTCGCTTCGTTTAATTTCCGCGATCGCGCTAGTTGCACCCATCCCAAAATGGCGCTGAGGGGCGATCGTAGTTCGTGGGAAGCGATTCCCAAAAATTCATCTTTGGCGCGGTTGAGTTGGGCTAGTGCTGCTTCCTCGGTTTTGTGGTTTGTGATGTCGAATCCGATCGCTAAATACTGATAGGGTTTTCCTTGAAAATCCAGGAACGGAACTATTACTCCATGTACCCAATAATCAGTGCCATCTTTGGTTTGATTTTTAATTTCCCCTTGCCAAACTTCACTTTTTGTCACCGTTGACCGCAAATTTCTCATTAATACCGAAGATTGATCTTCCGAATGGAGGATACCAAAATGACAACCGATTAGTTCGCTTCGCAGATATTGAGAAATCGAGCAAACTCGATCGCTCACATAATTGATAATTCCGTTCCCATCTGTTCTTACCGCCAATGCCGAGCGGTCGATCGCTACTTTCAAATCTAAACATTCTTGAATAGATGAGTCTATGCCTTTGGCAATACTAATGCCATCGCGATCGACTCTATCCTGTTTTGTGAATTCTGTTTGAGCCTGAATCTGCTTTTTGATATTCATTGCTGTTTTTTTCCCTGATAGCTAACACCTTATTTACTCACAGCTACAGACATTATCCCTGTTTTTTTACCGCGCCTGGGAGTGCAATACTTGCTAGATTTTGATTTTCAACGGGACTCCCTAGGGCGTGTTTTCTTGCCTGATCCATCAGATCCTGATCCCCCTCGCATCCCCCGAATCGTTGCGGGGACGAAAGAGCTTCTTTCTCCCCCCTTTCTATCCCCTCCATCGCTGCCTACTGTTATTATTCGCTGTGCAATCTCAACACCTGCTTATATTTTTGGTGTTTTTTGTATAATTCCCGCACTCAATACAGAGGTATTGATTCTTGATAAATAATTTATGCTGCTCGACTAATCCATGGCGCATCTTCCTATCGGTAGCAATTTTCATCATTTTTTTTCTACACCTTGACAGAGGTGTATCTTTGTTGTATTATATATATAATACAATTGTTGAGGTTTAGATAACAAAGTATTGAGGAACTAGAAAATTAACATATTGAGAAAAAATATCTGTGAATTTAGATACACAAACGAAGCCTAAATAAAAAAGTCAATCACGATAAGTTAAGAAAAATATACAATGACCTTCAAAATATTAACAACTCCAATCATGTCACTCTACCTGAGATCGACCAGTTTCCTTCCAACCCTAAACCGAGCCTAAACATAAAAACAACTAAATGAACAATTCACGGCTAATTAAAATCAGCAAATATCTCAGCAGACACCTGCGACACACACCCGAACGCATCGGCATTCAACTCGGTTCCGGTGGCTGGGTTCCTGTGAGCGAACTCCTCAATGCTTGCCAAAAACATAACTTTCCCATTCAGCTTAATCAACTGCAACAAGTAGTAGAGCAAAACGACAAACAACGCTTTTCCTTTGACCACACAGGGGCGATGATTCGTGCCAATCAAGGACACAGTATAAAGATTGATTTAGAATTAGCACCAGCCATTCCTCCCGATACTTTGTATCACGGAACTACTACCAGTGCAGTCGAGTCTATTCTCAAGGAAGGAATTAGAAAAATGTCTCGCCATCACGTTCATTTATCCACGGCAATTGAAACGGCGCGCCGAGTCGGTTCAAGACACGGCATACCAGCAGTTTTAATTGTAGACACCGCAGCAATGCACAGAGATAGCTACAGATTTTACTGTTCAAACAATGGAGTGTGGCTAGTTGATTTTGTCCCCCCTAAATATCTAGGAATCAACAGTTAACCAGCAGTTAAGTCCGATATTTTAGGGAACAAAAAAATAAGTTTTAAATACCCCAAAAACCATCATTAACAATCACGCATCAAATATATATGAACGATTCCGACAACAATTACACTCAAAAAACTCCTCAAAACCGAGGCTTACTAGGAGCGGGGTGGCAACCTCTATATCGACAATTTGACTGGGAACACTTCCTACACTTAGTGGCGACAGACCCCAAGGAATTAACTCAAAAAACCTTAGATATAGCCAGCGATATTGCCGATGCAATGGGACGACATCAATATAGTTGGTTTGCCAATATCTTAAATGTATTTTCCGAAAATACTCGTTACGAAATAGACGAATTCTGGGATTACATTACTCCCCAGCAAGTTTACCCAAATTATCGCTTCCAAGATGTATTGACTACCGAAACACCAGTGGTACAATTAGTCAGCCGCGCCAGCATTCCCATCGAATATGTTCTCAACAAATTCCAAGAAATTACTGTTTTCAAAATTCTGGATTTGCTGGGGAAGCCCGATGCCATTACCCAGGTATTTATGGACAGAAATTTTTCCTATCCCCCGGAACGATTTACGAGCTGGGAACGCTTGGAAGTTTTGGGTAGTGTTTATGCTTATTGGACAGACGCATCCTGCTGGTTACAAATAGACAGCTACGATAGGGGAAAGCGGCGCTACACTCTAATTTGCCAAAACATTGCGCCAATGGTCAGGAAAGCAACTTACAATTTAGCAGTGATTCTGAGTGGATACAAAAGCCGCGTTGGACAGGTGAATAGTCAGTATCAAATTCGGACTTTTCCCGCCGATGTTCAAAGTTTTACAGATAGTGTTCAGCAGGCAATTCTTGACCAAAATCAGTTGGCTGTTCTGGTCAGTGGCGCACCAGGGACTGGCAAAACTGCTTGGACTCAAGCCGTGGCTAAGGAAATTTTAGTCCCCCTTGGTTATGTGATTTTTATCTTAGACCACGATGCTGTGGAAAATTTTGTGCCGCCTAGTTATTTAGAGCGGATTTGTATTATTATCAACGAAGCTGATAATTTGGCACAGGATCGATCGACTGTTTCAGCCCAACGTAGTAATAAAACTGAACATATTCTGAGTTTGCTGGATGGAACTTTGTATCAAAGTGTCATAGATGAACATGGTATTCAATTTCAGCAAAAACTCGTAGTTCTGATGACGTGCAATACCACAGAAAGACTAGACCCCGCAATATTACGGAAAGGAAGAGTGGACTTCACCTGTGAATTTACGTACAAATTTGTCTGAATTAAATTTCCGAGTCTTTATAAATCTGCACGAACCCATAAATTTCCCCTCTGGTTATCCGCAATAATACTTAGAATGCTGAGTCTGAGACATTTCCCAAACAGGCTGTTAAGACTTGAATCTGATAATTTAAAGCGAAATTTTCCGATCGCCTATAGACAGATCGCGATCGAAAATGATATCACTGATGGGTGAGACCCCTCTAGGGTATTACCCGATCGAGTTCATCAGGGAAAAAGCATTTTTTGTATTAAAAAGAATTTTTCAGGATTTATCCACTCCTGACTAAATAAACCGGGGTTTTTTGACAGAATTAAAGGTCTTAACGCCGTATTTTGCTCGAAAAACCAGGTTTCTGCGTTGATTTTTTGCCAACAAGACAGATCAGGAGGACTTCCCCAACCGTGCAAACTAGGCCAGTTAAGCAAAAAAGTCAGGTACTGGAAAGGTATGCCGATCGTCCAACCTTCGTTACCCACAAACTGACAGAGGCAGCCGTGTCTGAGAGTAAAGAGCAATTTCGGCAGTTTGTGGAGCATTCCCCTGACGCCGTAGCAATGGTAGACTGTGAAATGCGCTATCTGTCTGTTTCTCCTACCTGGGAAACAGCTTGTAACTTAAGTGCCCCACATATCATCGGCCAGTCTCATTGGGAACTGTTTCCTCATCTGGCCCAATATTGGCAGCAAACTATCCGCGCTATGTTGGCTGGTGTTTTAGAATATACCGAGTTTGTGGAAGCGCCATCGACATTATCGATCGCCAACAAAACCGGGCCAGGCGCCACTGGCGAAGCCATCAAATGGGCCTTTAAACCTTGGAAAAATAGCGACGGGGCGATCGGAGGTTTGATTCTATCTACTTCATCCCTAGCCGATCGCATCTCCTCACATCATGGCGATCGCCCTTTGCCATCAGAGATCCAAACCGATCGCTTAGAAACAGCAGCACACATCACTAAACTGGCGATCGATACCTGCCCCGATCTAGTCCTGTTCGCTACCTCAGAAGGTCAAATATGCTACGCCAACCAAGCTATTTGTCGCAATCTCGGCTACTCTCAGTCAGAAATGCAACAACTCAAAGTTAGCGATATAAATCCCCTGTTATCCTTAGTAGATTGGCAGACTCACTGTAGTCAAATTAAGGCACAAAATAGTCTGACTTTTGAAGCCCTGTGTCAAACCAAAGAAGGCAAAAGCTTGCCCGTAGAAGTAAAAGTCAATTATTTTGAATCAGACGGTGAAGAATACTACTGCGCGATCGCCCGCGACATCTCCGATCGCAAAGTAGCACAATTAGCACTTTTAGAAGCTAAAGAGCAACTGCAAGCCGTCTTGGATGCCGTACCCGGATTAGTTTCTTGGGTAAGTTCCGATTTGCGGTACTTGGGAGTTAACCGCCATTTAGCTGCTGCTTACCAAATGCCTGCTGAAATATTTGTCGGTCAAAAAGTAGGTTTTTTAGAAACAAGTTCCAAGTTTAACGATTTAGTATACAAGTTTTTTGCCAGCGATGATAAAACCACATCTGAAGAAGTAACAGCCAGCGTTAAAGGAGAAAACAAAACCTATTTAATAGTTGCTCAAAAATACCAAAAAAATAGCATGGCTGTGTTTGTAGGATTGGACATTACAGACAGGAAACAAGCTCTCTCAGCTTTGCAGGAATCGGAGGAACGTCTGCGACAGCAAGCAGCAAAATTGGAACAAATGCTGTTGGTGTTGCAGCGCACTCAAACTCAATTGATTCAAACGGAAAAAATGTCATCTCTGGGACAATTGGTGGCTGGAGTCGCCCACGAAATTAACAATCCAGTTAGTTTTATTTCCGGCAATGTCAGCCACGCTAGAGGCTACATTGAAGAACTGTTGCAATTGGTGGAACTTTACCAAAAATATTATCCCAGTGTAGTGCCAGAAATTCAAAATTACATCGAAGAATTAGACTTAGATTTTCTCAAAAAAGATTTGGTGAAACTGCTAAATTCTATGCAGGTAGGTTCGGAAAGAATTCGCGATGTCGTGCGATCGCTCCGCCTATTTTCCCGTACCGACGAAGCCGAAATGAAGTCGGCAGATATCCATGAGGGCTTGGATAGCACTCTGCTGATTTTGCAAAATCGCCTCCAAGCTAAAGGCGGACGAACCGGAATTTCTCTAGTTAAAGAATACGGTAATTTACCGCGCGTCCATTGCTATCCAGGACATCTAAACCAAGTTTTTATGCACTTGTTAACCAATGCGATCGATGCCGTGGAAACGGGAGTAAAAAATGCCGAAAAATCTGGTATAATCAAAGACCATGCTTATTTATCCGCTCACGGCTCCGCAGGTGAAATACTAAATCCCGAAATTCGGATTCGGACGGAAATGGTAGGGGAAAGCGAAGTGGCGATCGCCATTAGCGACAACGGGCCAGGCATGACAGAAGAAGTCCTAGGTTGTATCTTTGACCCTTTATTTACCACTAAACCCCCAGGTACTAGCACCGGTTTGGGTTTGTCCATATCCCGACATTTGGTAGTAGAAAAACATGGTGGTAAATTGGAATATGTTTCTGAGCCTGGACGGGGAACTGAGGTAATTGTTAAAATTGCGATCGGTAATGGTTGATTAGCTATTTACAAAGGGCAACTTTTATGGTTATCGAGTGGCTGAGATTTAAAGTGCCTCACGAAAAGTGGGAAGCATTTATGCAGCGAGATGAGGAAGTTTGGACTGCTGGATTAAGAAGTTGCCCCGGTTTTTTGGGTAAGGAAACTTGGGTAGATCCGGTGCAGAATGAGGTGGTGATGTTGATTCGCTGGGAAAGTAAAGAGTTGTGGAACTCGGTGCCGCCAAGTCTAATCGATGAGTTGGATGCGAAAATGGGGGATCTGCAAATGCCGATCGCCGAAAGTCGCGAATATCAAGTCCGCAAGTTCTTGCATTAGTATCGCAACTCGTACAATCATCGCACTGTTTGGTATTTGGTGTGAAAGGCGATCGCTTTATTTGTTATACTGACAGTTGTAGACTTACGAAGCTTAGAACAATGAAAACCTATAGCTTTGATGCAATTATAGAGTTAGTCGAAGAAATGTCTGATGACGAACAGATGACTCTCGTCGATTTGATCGGGCGACGACTTAGGGAAAAACGAAGAGATGATATCGCTCTTAATATTGTTCGTGCCGATGAAGAGTATTTGCAGGAACAAGTATTCCGAGGCACAGTAAATGATATAATGGCAGAATTAAAACGATGAGAACTCTTGTCTTAGCCTCTTCGTTCAAACGAGCTTTCAAATCCTTAATCCGTCAAGAACCTGAAATGGAGAAAAAAATAGCTGAGCGACTAGAAGTATTGGTAAACGATCCATTTCATCCCTCACTTAAGACCCACAAGCTGAAAGGTAAGCTATCTGGTGCTTGGGCTTGTACTGTAGAGTAAGACTGTCGAATAGTCTTCAATTTCAAGAAATATTCAGATTCAGATGTCGAAGAGATCCTTCTGATTGATATTGGTAGCCATGACGAAGTTTATTGAGTTCATCCTTCGCCCAAGGCTATCAATTCGCTCTATAAATGGAAATCGCAATAGTATCGCTCTCCACCACAAACAGAATCCGATAGTTTCTTCCTTTACCAACCCACAGTTGTCGAATTTCCAGACCAATTATGGCAGCTTCGGGTGCAACTGAGCAACGGTAAGGAAACTGTTGCAAGGAGGTCATAGTACCACTGATTTGCGAGATCAGCACTCAGATAATCGCACATCCAATTGATTTCTTGGATGAGGATTTCTTTGATAGTCATCGCAGCATCTGGTGGAGGATTGATACTTTGATTATAACGAGTGTCGATCGCTCTTTTTAACTCAAGCGATCGCAACTCCGTACAATGATCGCAGTGTTTGGTATTTGGCGTGAAGGGCGATCGCTCTTTGTTCTAACTCAACCATCGCAACTCGTACAATATCACACTGTTTAGTATTTGGTGTGAAGGGCGATTCCCTACGGGATAGCTGCGCTTCACGCGCTTTCTTTTGATGGGGCGACAGCTACCAATGTTTACTTGATATTTTATCCTAAACCCGATCTTGCCAAAGCACTCTCAGGTAAGCTAGAATTGCAGGAAGTTTCTGGAGTCTGATATGGAAACAACGTTAAATATTGAATATCTTACGAACAAAGACGGAGATGTAAGCGCTGTGGTGATTCCTATTGAGCTATGGCGACAACTACTACCTAATGAAGAAGTTTCTGTCGATCAACTCGCGGGTGCGCTAGAAGATTATTGCATGAACAAAGCAATGGATGAAGCTGTTAATACTCCCTTGCTAGATCGCTCGGAAGCCTTAGCTTATCTTGAGGAATAATTATCTTGGAAGTTCAATACCGTCAGGCTTTTCTAAAAGACTTGAAACAACTGAAGAGTCTGACATTAAAGCCATGAGAGGTTACGCGGGTCGCTATCGCATCCGCATCGGCGATTACCGTATTGGAATAGAGGTTAATGAAGATGTTATAGAAGTGATGTGTGTTCTACATCGCCCTTGAATTTTATCGTTATTTTCCCTAAGCAATTGGAATCACGATTCGTAAAAGAGAAATGCGATCTGTCTTTATGCTTGATTGGGCGATCGCACTCCGTACAATAATCGCAGTATTTGGTGTGAATGGCGATCGAACTAGACTGTTGCTTGAACAAGCAGCTCTTGTACCTGTCTAAGAAGCTTCCAATCAATTGCTGCAACCCAAAGACTTTCTTCTTCTGAATATTGCACCACGCCATCGACTTCTAACTCTTCGTCATAAAATGCTAGTAATTGACCATCTTGCAACTTAATATTTTGGCGACTCAAATCTTCAATCGTACCAACACAATTTAGGCGAAGGCGACCTTGTTCATCTGCATTATGAAAGTCTGCAAAGATTCTGGGATAATTCATATCTTCGCTGGCGATTACGACCGCCACGAACTACTAAGGCCTCGTTTGGAATTCTTTCCACAAATGTAGACTGTTTGATTCAAGTACGCGCTATACTTTAGCATAAATTTTTGCCTATCGTGCGATCGATCTTTTTTACTCAAGCGATCGCACTCCGTACAATGATCGCAGTGTTTGGTATTTGCTGTGACGGGCGATCGAACTAAGGCGATCGCTATTAATTTTGGTGAGAGTATGCGCCAGGTGGTATTTGTAGAGCATTCATAAACTCGATCTTGCAGAACTCTCACCATCGAACTAAACTTAACTTATAGACTTAATTTTTTAAGAGCATGGAAACTGTAAATATCCATCAAGCTAAAACAAATCTCTCACTACTACTGTTGCGTGTAGAATTGGGAGAAGAAATCATTATTGCAAACGGAGACATCCCAATCGCGAAGTTGGTGCCGTTTCGTACTTCATCTAATCGACGAGCTAGTTTAGGGCAAGATCGAGGGAGATTTGTTTTGCCAGAGGACTTTAACGATCCTTTGCCAAAAGATATTTTGACCGCATTCGAGGGGGATGAAAAGTGAAACTATTGCTGGATACGCAGTGCTTTTTGTGGTGGTTTGCCCAACCAGAGCGATTGAATGAGGAGGCGATCGCACAGATTGCCGATGAAACGAACGAATTGTGGTTTTCTGTTGCTAGTATCTGGGAAATGGGTATCAAAGTTGCGATCGGAAAGTTGCCACTGCCAGAACCGATAGATACCTACATTTCTAGCCGTATGATACAGTTAGATGTGCGATCGTTGGAAATTACAGCACCTCATGCCCTGCGAGCGGCTGCGTTACCATTACATCATCGAGATCCCTTTGATCGAATGCTAATTGCCCAGGCTCAGATCGAGGATATGACGCTTGTGAGTGCTGATTCAATGTTCAAGCAATACAGCGATATTACTATTCTTTGGGCAGCAAATTCGTGAGATTTTACTTCTCATTTATTCTGTCGATCGCTGAGATTTTACTTCTCATTTATTCTGTCGATCGCACTCCGTACAATCATCGCAGTGTTTGGTATTTGGTGTGAAGGGCGATCGCTCTTTATTGACTATTTGATGCGATTACTCTGGTGGTTCAGTACCTAAAGGAGCACGGGTGACGGTGACGAATGTGTATTATCGCGACGGTATCGCCCTCCACCACAAACAGAATCCGATGGGTTCTTCCTTTACCAACCCACAGTTGTCGAATTTCCCTACCAATAATGGCAGCTTCGGGTGCGACTGAGCAACGGTAAGGAAACTCTTGTAGGGATGCGATCGCATCTTGGAGGTCGTAGTACCACTGATTTGCAGCATCAGCGCTCAAATAATCGCACATCCAACGATAGGCGGTTTCAATTTCAGCAAAGGCGGGTGGTTGGATTAGGACTTGATAACTCATAGACTCTGAGGAATGTTGAACTGCTGCTGTAGTGCTGTCATAGCTCGATCGACTGGGATTCCTTCACCTCGATCGAAGCTTTCAAGTCCTTTGCGGATGCCGATGATGGCTTCGAGGTAGTCGATGCGCTCTAGGAGTTGTTCGTAGGTATTGACTTGGGGGTGTGGAGGCGATTTGAGCGATCGCACCAAGCTGAGAAGATCCGCAAGCAGTTCGTCAGGGGTGCTATCGATTTCTTGGATGAGGAGTTCTTTGATAGTCATCGCGGCATCTGGTGGAGGATTGATACTTTGATTATAACGAGTGGCGATCGCACTCCGTACAATGATCGCAGTGTTTGGTATTTGGTGTGAAGGGCGATTGGGCGATCGCTATTCATGCAATCATCTCTACTTCATATACTAGGCTGCTCGATAAAATTCTTTAGAGCCCTAAGAAACTTACCATTAAGATTCATAAAATCTTCCCACTTAAA
>RDXH01000379.1 GCA_004292745.1 Oscillatoriales cyanobacterium
TAGTGATATACGCTGAATTTTTAATTTTGGATCTGTGCAGTCAAAACACATTTTTTTCGGTACACTGAAATGACAGCTCAAAAGTCAGGGGATGAATCGCTACTATTAGTGCAGATTGCCCAGAAAGACCAAACAGCCTTAGCTAAACTGTACGATCGCTATGGTCGCGCTAGTTATGCTCTCGCTTACAAAATTCTGGGTTCGGTAGAAGAAGCTGAAGAAGTTGTACTAGATGTTTTTTCTCAGATTTGGCAAAAAGCATCAAGTTATGATGTTTCCCGCAGTCGAGTTGATACTTGGTTGTTTCTGCTGACGCGCAGTCGTTCCCTGGATCGACTTCGAGTTTTGCAGCGCAATTTTCGGACGGTTGTTGCTTCTTTGGAAAATGCGAAAGTCCCTATTTCTGCTATGGCAGAACCGATGGCAGATGCCATACTAGAAGAACGGAGCGAACAAGTTAAAGCAGCGCTGGAAGCATTGCCGCCAGAACAACGACAGGCGATTGAATTAGCCTATTATCAAGGATTGACTTGTGCTGCGATCGCTACTAAGACGGGCATTCCTGTGGGTACTATCAAAACCCGAATTCGGTTAGGTATTTCTAAATTGCGTCAAGCTTTGAGCGAAATAGTTTAAATTATGGAAATCATGGAGTATGAGGAATTTAATATCCTTGCAGCGCTGCGAGCTCTCGATACTATGGACGAGTCAGAAAGTCGCGCCCTTAAAGAGAAATTGCAAGAGTCTCCCGAACTTGAAACTGAATTAGATGCTGTTGAGGCTGCGGTTGCTGCGATCGCCTATACAGCCCCTCCCATACCTGTCTCCCCCAACCTCAAACACCGTTTGTTTCAGCGCATCGCCGAACTTGCGCCAACTCCCACGGAGTTCGTTAATTCACAGCCAGTTATTGCTGCTACTGAAAACAATACTCCTTCTGTAATTGTGCGATCGCAGAATGTGAAATGGAGAAAATATAGAGTTTCAGGTATTTCGTTTGCTAACCTTTATGTCGATGGAGACAAGCGCGAATTTACCTGTTTGATGCGGTTAGAACCGGGAATCAAGTTTCCCCTACATAGACACACTGGAGTAGAAGAAGTGTTTATGTTAGAAGGAGATTTAGAGGTGGAGGGAGAAGTTTGTTATCAAGGGGATTATATTCGCTCATTTCCTAACTCTATTCATGCACCTGTAACTCGTGGCGGATGTTTATTGTTAGTGAAATCATCCATAGATAACGAAATGTTGAGTTGAGTTTTGAGTGTTTAAAACTAACAAACAACAAATAACAA
>RDXH01000231.1 GCA_004292745.1 Oscillatoriales cyanobacterium
AACCCTTATTGAAGCGTTGGTTTCGGGAGTTGAGCCCTTTTAAGGGCTCAACTCCCGAAACCAAGCGGGGGAAGGGATTGGAATTATTGGAGATGTCTAATAGATTTCCAGTGACCGTCTGAGTAAAGTGCAGCCTCTGCCTTCTGTACGAAGTTCTGTAGTGCAGTCGGCGCTGTGTCTGGGATGTAGTCATTTTCACTACTGTCATACTTCTGGCATACTACTTCTTCTCGCGTGCGCGGGTGAGGAGTAAGAGAAATATTAGAGGTTGAAGCGTCATTTTTGCGATCGCCTTTCTTAAGCTGTTTTTCCCACTTGGCTAGAGTTGGCGCGCTCGCTACAGCTTCCTTGAATGCCTCACCACCATTAGCTTTGATGAAATCATCCATCCCTTTAAACTGGGCATCCCAAACGGTGATGTGTACCTCACACCCACACTCAACCAACAATCGGCCAAACTTCAAAATGGCTGCACGGCAAGATGGGTTGGCCGCATAGTCGGAGTCAAAGTCTATGTAGTGGACGGTTCCGGGTTCTGCCCACTCCTTCACAAAGTGCGCTAATTCCCCATCTTTGCCCCAATTCCACACACCTGTTAAAGCAATGGTTGCAAGCTCAATACTCAACCCAGCCCCAGCTTTTTTGGCTCCCTCTGTCCAGTGACGGGCGATGGACTTGTCAGCGTGAACTTTTGACCAATAATCCTTATCTGGCATTGCTAGGAATATGGCGTCGGGTTCCATGCCACTACCCGTGAGGTATTTGCGTGGTTTAGAACCTTCTGGCTGATGTGGCTTGTCTGGCTTGCCTTGTCCGTACAAGTTGCCGGCCCGTTCACCAGTTTTCCAGAGGACACCGCGAACCCACCAGCCCCCCGTTTTAATGGGTTCCTTTGGACGGATGCGCTCGTTGAGTTCTTTGGCGGTCAGCGATTCGATGTTGAGGGAGGCGATCGCTTCTGATACTGCTGAGCCTTCAACCCATTCAGTCAGGTGCTTGCGGATGAAAGCATTAAATTTTGGAAATGCAGAATTTTCCCCAGTGGGGTATGATGTATTCACGAGTTTACGGCTCACCGCCTGGTGAGTGTGTGGGAATAGGAATAAAGGGTTTGGGCGGGCCCCGACTAATTTCACGCCGTAGAGGGTCTTCTACCGCAACAGGTTCGTAAATGTACGTTAGTGCGTGGACGAAAGCATGAGTCAGGGACAATGCGACAAAGAAAGCTGCTAGCCAAGATGTTTTAAGCGAGACTCGCAGTACGGCTACCATTGCCTCTTTTAACGCATAAAGTATTGCCCGCCAACAACTCCAATTCCTGCTTTTCATCATTCGGATGCGATGCCAAAGGGAAATAGGCGTGTCGCCCTCTGCGGGTTGGCACGCTATTACACTCATCCTGTCTGCATACGCTTTGATGTTCATGTCCATCTTTAAATACTACTCAAAAACTGGTTTTCGCCTCTGAACATGAAACGAACACGAACCAGAAACGTAAAAAAACTCGCTCGTCGGGTTTAAAGGTAAAAGCATTAGACGACTGGTTCGTAGAGCGGGTTTCAGCTCGGAAATATTTCGTCGATGTTATACATCGACGTGACGCAACCTCACTGATTTTCACTCCCCTTTGTCTGACCGCTACCGATCGCCCTGCCCTCCCAAAACCGCGTCCCACAGTCGAGGTTGTGGCTCCCCTGGTGTTGGCGGCGGGACTGTTGCCCCCAGTTGAGGTAATTGCGAGTCGTTGAGGTAGTAAGCGTACTGATTCTCGTCCCCCCGCTGCGGGTAGAACTTGCCGTTAGTTTTCCAGAAGAAATCTTTGCCTCGCAAAACTGCCAATACTAACTCTATTTCTGATTTAGTGCCAGTCAATCTCAAGGCTGCTGTAGTTGGGATGTTTGGCAGTCTAGTCATTATTTCCCCCCTCAAATTGATTGAGTAAATCTTGCAACTTTGCCTTGCCTTCGGAGAATTTACGCCCTCCCATCTTGAGGATATTTTCAACAATCCAAGTAGGTGACTTACCCGCTTCCCTTGACTTACAAACTTCCAAGTATATAGGGTAATCGGGATGTTCGGAAGGGGAAGCGGTATCCTGTAAGTCGCTGCTGTATATAGCTTCCAGCGCCTTGCGACTTTCTTCCACGTCAAGCCCAGGGCTTGTCAAAATAAGTTCGGCTTCCTGCTGTCTTTGTTGTTGGGAAACGTAGACGCTCGTGCTGATTTCATCCTCTACATCAGCTTTAATCGCTCTCAGTTTCAATTCCTCAATTTCTCCCTCGTCAGCTAATTGACGGGCGATATTACCAGCGGAAACTGCACAAGCAATTGCAGCGCACAAACTGACACCTTGCAGTGCTTTGTGAATGTCTAGCTTTTTGTCTAGTGCTGCTAGTGGAACCAACCACAGCACGACAGAGGACGCACTTAACACAAACAGCTTTAGCTGCATAGAAACACCCCCAAACCAATCAGCATCATCGCCAAACCGCCAATTAAAACTGCCTGTAAATCAGCCACTGAAATCTTGAGCAACTTACTAAGGGAATAGTCAAGCAACCAACTCAACCCCCAAGCAATCGCAATCGCTGCTAACAAGAATAAAATGGCTCTCATAGCCATTGGATGCAGGCTCGCTATCCACCCCAGGAGGGAGAAAGCGACGCATCCAGCAACAAAGTAATTTGCCAGATACATCGCTTTCATTTAGTTTGTGCCTCCCGTCAGCTTAGCTTTAATTTCATCAATCCGAGTGCGGGCATCGCTGTCAGCTTTATCAATCCCTAAACCCAGTCGTGCATAACCCGGACGCAAACTGTGTAAGTGTTTAGCCAGTCGAGTGTCTGAGCGTTTTTTGCCCAGTTCATTATCAGCCACAACACCTTCATATTTGCGGTGATGGCGGTGAACTTTGGCATCGGCTTCTTCAACTTTTGCCAGTGCTTCATAGGCGCGCTTAGACTGCTTTGCACCGTCTGTTTTCTCCTTTGCCAAGTCCTTCATAGCGTCCGCTTCTTCCTTAGTAAAGTAGCGCGGTGCTGGCACAACTGGAACACTACGGATGCTGGAAAAGTTACCAGGATTTAGCGGTGTGATGACACTTGCGTCAGTGCTTGCCAAGACTTTTGATTTGTCGATAGCGTGTCCGCCGTCGTTGCTGGTAGTAAGTTTTCCAGCATCAGAATTGCCACCAAAAAGGCGTAGTTGTAAGCTCATAATTTTGTCCCGATTTGAATGTTGATGCGAACTGGGGAGGGAAATAGATTCAATGGGTTAATCTGTCGCCACATAGACATAGCCAGCACAAATACCCCCGCCGATGCGAGTACGAGTGCGATGAGTTGCCCTAAATCAACCCAGTCTAAAAATGTGGAATTCTGGCGGGTGAAACCGCACACAGGGAATGAACCGTCGTTAGTCCAATCGAGGGTGTCTACACTGTCTACATTCTTTGTGTCAGGCGGTTCGGCTCTTGTCTCTACTGGGTCTAGCACTGTGTCTAGTGGTACGTCTAGCACTGTGTCAGGTGATTCACCGTCAACGAGGTACAGTTCTAGCAGCGCTTCCCATGTGGCAGTTTTACTAAGTTTTCCAAACTGTCTGGCGTCTTCATTGGTGAAGCCACGGTCATAGGCGATCGCCTTAAATTGGTCAATGCGACGGTAGCTGACGGTAGGTTTAGTCATGGCTGACAAGCCTCAAATCACCGCCAATAGTCAAGTGCTCGTCAAAACAGGGATAGGAAGAATCCGGCATCTCCCCACTTGTCCAACTGATTAGGTAAGCCCAAGCTTGTTCGTAAGGATGCCAGCAAATGCCAAGCACTTCGCCGTACTCAATAAAGTCCTGGTTAAATTCATCAGTCCAGTGGTCGGCGACTTTGTTGCCGATACAGAATTTCGGGGCCGGATATTTTTTGGGGCTTTCAAAACCTGACTGAGAACGTGGCACAAAAAACAGCAAAGCGGCCGATGCGATTTTCTGCAATAACTCGCGACGGGGAAACATTAAGAGTTGCGATCGCCCGTACAGGCAATCGTCTAAAAATGTCATAATTATTCGGCTCCAAACGTTACAACACAACGGCTTGGGGAAGTCGTGGTTTGGCTAGCATTGCAAGTGCTCGTCAACCGCGCATCAATCTTCCTTAGTTACTCACGATTGCAGACTTACAATCCCTTGTCAACACAGGGACTGTAAAGTTTTGTTTCGCATCACAGCCCAAGTAGCGAGTCAGAGAAAACAGGAATATTCAACCCATATCAGACTCTCGCAACACGCCCGGTAAACTAATCCGCTCAATATCAAAATGCAAATAATGCTGCATAATAACTTCCGGCGAATTCCCCACAAGCTTAGCCAGCTTTTGAATAGGAAAGTCATTATTAGCGTGGTACGAAATCATCGTGTGCCTGAGATTGTACGGAATGCGATATCGCATCTCAAGATTCTTGAGCAAAGTTTTCCAGACAACATTTAAAGCAGCCTGACTGATAGGTTTTCCCATCTCATTAGTAAACACAAAACCCTCTCGGTACGGGATTGACTCAAGCAAAAGTTGCAATTCTTGATTGACGGGAAAAGTTCGCACAAACTCTGTTTTAGTACCCTCTTTTGAAACAATCTTGCCACCAGAAGTCAGTACCTGTGCCTCGCAAAAAGTTATGATTCTTTTGGCAATATTGACGTTGTTCCACTTGAGAGCAATTGCCTCACTGGGACGGCAACCCGTCAGCCAAAGAAAGTAAACGTACTTATAATATTGACTGTGTTTGCCCTTGAACCGAGAATGGGTATCATCTTTAAGAGCATTTAGGATGCGGTAAACTTCATCAACCGAGTACACGTCGATCTCTTTTCTCTCTTTTTTCTTGCCACTGATTTTGACAGACCCCAGAATATCACGATATTCAATACCCCACCTGCGAGGTATATTACCCTGCTTACTGTTCCAGTCAACTGCCGCAGTTAAGTGCATGAACCGTTTTTTTGAAGTAGCAGCCGAGCGTTTTGTGTCATTGAGTATCCACTGAAGAATCTCTGACTTGTCCTCTAGTCGCTTAAACGGGCATTTTTCTAGCAGTCTAGAAACATGGGTAATTTCATTGTTGATGTAAGTTTGTTCCCACGCACCGAGTGCTTGATGAAAGTCAACATACTTTTTCCACAGCAGTGAAAGTTCGTCTTTGTGAACTATACGCAGAGAAGCTTTGTTACTACTAGCTAGCAGCGGTTTTAATTCCTCAACAAAAGTTCGCAGAGACTCCAAATCAATTATTTCAGCGGCGTCAACCAGTCGCTGTATTTCGCCGTCAAGCTTGCGTGCCAACACCAGGGCCGTAAATTCATCAGAACCGAGTCCGATAGTCGATCGCCCAAATCTCTGATGCAAGCGCGCTGCGTAGTAGGGCCTGACTCGGTGTCGCTGCACCTGAAGATTGAGCCACCGAAACTCAGAATTTGCCGCTGGGTACATACTTCCCTTTCCAAATTGAGATTAATTCTACCCAAGAATGGTATACGAAAATGGTATACAAACAGCATTTATTTGAGTCGAGATTGGTACACCTCTTGTCGTGCAAGGGGTAGCGCCCTTGAATAGGCAGACTCGAAATCTACTTTAGGGGTGACTCTAACGTGGGTTCAAATCCCACCCTCTCCGTATCCCTTACCCGGTAAGAAATTCATTAATTAACAAGCCTTCTTCGAGAGGCGGTATATCCCATGTTCGTTATAGAACGGGATATATACCGTTCTAACTGGCTGAGTATTGCTTGGTGATAAAGTTAATGAGGCTAACTCGTAATCAGCGTCACTTTTATCAACAAGATCTCAGGGCTAGAACTTTGATCGGGCAACGTTTCTTGCTATATTTGTCGCCCGAAAGATCAAATATATATATGGCAGAAACAGCAAGCAAGATTTCCCCCTCTCCCCAGGGCTGTTTCATTCTCGAATTTTAGCACAGCTAAAATTCTGAATGAAAAAAATTATGTCCCGCTCGGACACGCTTCAATTCAACTATCAATTTTATTGATAGTTGAATAAGCTGTTTTCATTGCTGTGAATAAGTTGGGGGATTATATTTTGTCAATTACGAGCGGATAAGTGAGCCAATATACCTTTTTAATTAAGTAAAATTATCAGCTTTTCTAGTTGGTAGTTTAGCCATCTTTGACCGCAAGTTAATGATGAAAAGCCTAACAATCTGTAAAGATTAAGAGCAATGGTTGTCAGGAGCGATAAATTAGTGACTGCTATGTAGTTATGTCGCGGCCATATATCTTCCTTAAAAACTACATCCTTTACCCAATGTAACTGATTTTCAATCAGCCAATGACCTCGGATTTTTGACGCAAATATTTCGGCATCTACCGATAAGCTGCTGATGTAATAGGCAACGTGTTCATACTCTTTTTTGCCCCTAGTGCCACTTCTTTCCACTTTAATTAAGCTGGTAATTTTACCCCATTTTAATTTCTCAAAATCCTGGAGTTTCTGGTCGGGAATATCAAAGACAGATACCTTTCTGCTCAGATGACGACCATGACTAATATCTACCGATTGGCTTTGACTTCTAGGTGGTTGATTTTCGGTAATGTGTACAACTTGTTTAAATAAGTTTTTTTGATTGCATTTAACCGGGATAATATAATCATTTTGAGACTGAGTAATTAAAGTTGTTGTTTCTTTTTGACAATGCAAAGTATCCAAGGTAAACACGTTACCTTTATGGGGATAAGCCTTTACTAGCTCTTGGGCTTGTCTGATTTCTGAAGTTTTTTTGTTTTCAATTTTTTGTAATCTGACAACCAAACCAGTGTTATGACTAAACAAGGACAGGATTGACACAAAATTTTGAGAGCTATTCTGGGAATTTTGGCAGGTACTTCTGAGACATTTACCATCTATTGATACCCAATCAGTCAAGTCAATTGAGGTAGTTAGCTGACTAGCCCAGTGATTAAATACCTCGATTAAATCCGAGTTTTAAACCAACATCATTGCTCGTCGAATAGTCGAATAAGATGGTACTCTATCCGTGGTGAGATGAAAGGTTTTAACTAGCAGCTTTTGGTGGGATTTAGCGAAACTTCCGATATCTCTATATCCCAAATAACCAAACATTGAACCCATAATAACCAATAGTAATATCAACCATAAGGGATGTCTTTTTCCTAACTTTTTGCGTGGGTCATTGACTTTTTTCAAAAATAAGATTAGAGTCAGCATATATATTGATTGTTAGGCGATCGCTAAAAATCTTATCAGATAGCGCGATCGCTTTTACTTTTGCCGATCGGACCTGAGAATGAAACAGCCCTGCCCCTCTCCCCATCTCCCACTCTCCCAATCCCCAACATAAGCCCAACTTATAACCATTATCAGTTTAACTGTCGTTACACCCCTTTACAAATCGTAGTGATAGCCGTAATAATAGATACATCATCCGAACATTGACAACCAAATACAGCAATCATAAAACCATGACAACAACCTTACAACAGCGCGAAAGCGCCAACGTCTGGGAACGGTTCTGCGAGTGGGTCACAAGCACAGACAACCGAATTTATATCGGTTGGTTCGGCGTCTTGATGATTCCTACCCTCTTAACTGCCACCATCTGCTACATCGTTGCCTTCATCGCAGCTCCTCCAGTGGACATC
>RDXH01000380.1 GCA_004292745.1 Oscillatoriales cyanobacterium
GAATCCGAAAGAGCATTCATCCTGATTCGAGCCTCAATTACCTTTCTAATTGCATTTCTGAGCAATTCAGGTTCAGCATCTTTCTCTTCCAAGATAGCCCCGATAAAATCACCAGCGTGTTCCGCATCTTTCAGAGATTCAATTAGGTACTCGTAGTAGCTATCGCTGGTAGGCATTTTCAGTTGTTTCATAGTCAGTCGAATACTCCTTCGCTTTGAGAATATCTTGTTCTTGGGTACTTTTCTCCCCACCACAGAGCAGAAGCACAATTGTCGTTCCTACTTGTCTAAAATAGATCCGGTAGCCAGGGCCGTAGTTAATCCTGAGTTCATAGACACCATCTCCCACTGACTTATAATCCCCAAAATTACCGAGACTAACTCGCTCAAGCCTTGCATCAATCTTAACTTGGGCCTTACCATCTCGTAGAGCATAGTACCACTCTAAGAAAGGAATCCTGCCATCGGGTCGGATATAACGTCGAATTTCCCTGGCTTGTACTTCCATAATTTTATCACAGTCGATCGCCAATTTCTATAATAGGGCGATTAAGAGTACATTCAGCACCCAACTAACTATCGTAGTCAGAACACGATATAATTCAATTGAAACCGGGGAATGTGCTATCAACAGCCCAAAAATCAATTCCCGTAGGGGCGGGTTTTACGAATAATATTTAATCCCAAAAAACAAGCTAAATAAACCCGCCCCCACCCACAGAAAATCTCCAAACACCAAACTACTATGAGTACATCAAAACCCAAAAACTCCAATCCAAACAACCAATCAGGAAAACGAATTGTTTACTCCGAATTTGGCAACATAGACAACTCCGCAGCCCTCCAACGAGGCATACAAGAAATTCCCCCAAATAAACAAAACCTCAAAATCGAAGCATCCCGAAAAGGACGCGGTGGCAAAACAGTTACAGTCATCAGCGGATTTCAAGAAAAACCCGAAACTTTAGCAACTTTAGCAAAACAGCTAAAAGCCCAATGCGGCACGGGCGGTACAGTTAAGGATAATGAAATCGAAATTCAAGGCGAACACAAGCAAAAACTGCTAGAAATTCTCACAAAATTAGGCTATAAAGCTAAAATTAGTGGAGGGTAAAAAGGAGGACACGGCAATGCCGTTTCCCTACCCGAAAATAATCAATCTTTTTACCGTCAATTTTCATGTATACTAGACCCTTAGCCCGCTTGATCGAACAATTGCAGCGCTTGCCAGGAATCGGTCCAAAAAGTGCCCAGAGACTCGCATTACATATTCTCAAA
>RDXH01000381.1 GCA_004292745.1 Oscillatoriales cyanobacterium
TTTATCCGTAGAAGAATTAGAGGATTTAGGAGAGGCGTTGCTGGACTTTTCCGAAGCCTCAGATTTAACCAATTGGTTGAATGAACATCAGCCTTAATTCCTAAGATATAGCCTCTTATATTAATTTAATGGGTCGTTGCACATATCTCGATCCCCCTAAATCCCCCTTAAGAAGGGGGACTTTGAGAAGAATCTTGTCCCCCCCTTCTTAAGGGGGGCTAGGGGGGATCGGATTCTATGCAGCCTCATAAAAAATTGGTATTATATTAATTTAATGGGTCGTTGCACATATTCCGATCCCCCTAAATCCCCCTTAAGAAGGGGGACTTTGAGAAGAGTCTTGTCCCCCCCTTCTTAAGGGGGGCTAGGGGGGATCGGATTCTATGCAGCATCATAAAAAAATGGTATTATTGTCAAAACTTCACCAGATATATACTTTAAGGAAACTTAAGCCATGACCGTTGATGAAGCAATCGCGATCGCAGAAACAGTCCTCGATGGCGAAGGCTTAAACGACGTGCAAGAGCTCATCTTTAGACAATGCTGGGAAGGCCGATGTTCCTATGAAGAAATTTCTCAACTCTGTCAATATAATGATGAATACATCAAAGCGCTGGCGGCTAAACTCTGGAAACAACTCTCACAGGCTTTTGATGAAAAAGTAAAAAAAAATAATTTACGCTCTGTTTTTAAGCGATACTTGCAACGACATCAAGTGACATTACATCGCACTCAAGTTATTGGAGTTAATCTCAGCGGTGCTAATTTAAGTGGTGCCAGAATATTATTTGCAAACTTAAGTGAATCTGATTCATCAGCAGATTTACACGGTGCAATTATATCTGATAATAAGACGGCATCAGATGAAATTATCCAGGCTGAAAAAGCGCATAACCAGGGAATTTTGTCAAGCATAAAAGAACGGATTTATCACTGGAATGATTTGCGCTTTCACTGCGAAGAACAAGTAAAAATAGCCGAAGCGCTCGATCGCACAAACACCCTCTTTTTCCCCAACTCCAAAGCCCGCCTCACCACACCCGCAGGGCGACAAAACCAAGAACCAGATTTCCTCATATTCCACCAAGGCAAATGGGGTATTCTGGAAATATGCCATCCCGACACAGAAAAGGATGAAATGCGCGATCGCCTGTTTGCATCTCACGGTATCACCATCATCCACTACTGCGACGCCCAAAGATGCTGCGAAGATGCCGATCGCATTGTCGAAGAGTTTTTAGATATCTTAAGTCAGGGATAGGGCGAGTGGTTTGTTT